>JASJCB010000187.1 GCA_030066195.1 Acidobacteriota bacterium | reverse complement strand
CCGGTATCCACATTCATGCCGCTGATCCCTTTGATGACCCGGCCCAAGGAGTAGATGAAACAGGTTTTGCCCGCCTCGGGTCTGCCGAAGACACCGTAGAGATCGTAGCGTTCCTTGATCAATTCCTCACAAGTCAGCATGATGCGATGGTAGTCGTCGTGCGGTATCTTTTCAGGCGTATGTTCTTTCCTACCCTTTGGAGGTTCAGCACCCTCGGATTGCGTAGGAGGAGGATAGGGCACGGTCGTATCGTCCTCGGATTGCGGCAACTGCCTGGTATCCCGGCTCTCAGAAACGCTGACTTCTGTTTCCGGTTCGGTGTCGTTATTGGAGACAGGGAGCGGAGGGACCAGATCCGCGCCACTGTCATCGACGCTAAGGTCGGTTAGAAGGAGTTCCGGCCCCAGGTCTCTGCCGCAGGTGTCGCAATGTCTCTCACCGGACGGAACCTGAGCACCACAAGCATCGCAAACCCGGCCGTTGACATGACGGCAGATCAGGCATTCCAGGGAACCGTCGGGCAGGTGACTCCCACATTTTTCGCATTCGGTTACATCAGCCATCGATCATCCTTGCGCCATGGAGCCCGGGTGTAAAAGAAAATCTCCGGGCGTGCGGGCTGTCGCCGTGAGCACCTGTGGAAAACGACTTGCTTTCCTGGAAAGACACAGAGAGCATAGTGGGAGAAAAAAGAAACATCCTCTCTCTTTCATTTCTTTCTCTGTCCTCTCTGTGTCCTCCGGGGCAAAATTTCTTATTTTTCAAGGTAGGGGGTAATCCATTCATAATCGGTTTCCAAAAATCTCCGAACTACATGTTACTTTATACATCATTTGGTCGTTACATTGGGAATTAAGAATCTCGTCATTTCATCGCCGGAATATTTTTCACCGGAGTCGTTTTGGCGTGACAATAGCGTCAAACGGGCCTTGGCCAGAGCTACCAAACTCAATCGCCGCTCCCGACCCTCGGAAAGTTCTTTGTATAGCCTGGCTTCTTCAGATTCAACAGCTTCCATCCAGATCTCGCGACAGTGTTGCCACAATGCAGAATCTGGTTCAAGGTTCAGCATGCCGACCGCCGGAGAGAAGATGAAGGGTTCGGCGATCAGGCGGAACTGGTGGGGGTCCATCTCGGCAAGAGTTGTCAATCGATCCTGCCAGACGCGCAGAACCTGGTCATCTGACTTGTCGTACAGCATACCGAAACCCATTTGTATGACCTGAGCCCGGCCGTCAGGGTCTAGTTTGGTCATCATGCGATGGAAAAGGTCCCCGCGGAGTTTCGAATACAACAGGGCGCGGATGAAGGTTTCCTTATCGAGGAGGCCGGTCAGGCACCGGGCCAATCTGGGTAGGTCCATAACCTCGCCCACCATGGAGGCACTCAGATCCACCTTGAGTTCACGGAACAGGGTGATCATTTCCTTTTCATAGTGCTCCGCCCAGGTTTGGGCCAGAGCCGCATAATCCTTGTAGATCTGGTGCCATATTTTTGCGGCCAGGCCGGGGAAATGGCGGCGCTCGGCCCGGTTGGTCCGCCAGACACTTTTCATATGGGCCAGTTTGTAGGGGAATAGACCGACACCAACCGCCGGCCAATCTTCCAGGGAACGGACGGACGGACGCTCCAAGGCGCGGAACAGGTTATCCAGAAACTTGTTGCGTTCGCCCGGTTCCTTAGCCTTACCGGCAATTTCGGCAGCGGCCACCTCGTAGATTTCGATCATCCGGCGGGCTTTCTTCTCATCGTCCAGTTCGGCCGACAGGTGAATGAGCAGATCGGAATAAACGCTTTTGACACCGACTTTCAAGGGCAGATCAGTCCCCCGATTCCCGCCGCCGCACAAGAGCACTCGGGTTTCCACCGAGGGGCCCCAAGAGGCAAGGGACAGGGTACGTCGAAACGCCCGGGGTAGAAGGAAGTAAACAGTGCCCCAGAAAGAGCCGCTCCAGTCGCCCCGGTGAGGGAAGCGCATGGTTTCCCGGCTGTTCACCGCCAGCAAGGCATCCACCAGACTGCCCGCTTCCAAGCCCAATTGGCGATTGCCGCCGCCCAAAGCCCGTAGTTTTTGCATCAGGTTCAGGTGATAACCCTTTTCCTCGACTGATCGAGGGAGTCTCGGCAGGGTTGCGCGTTTTTCGGTTTCCAAGTCAAAGAAATCGGCCAGGATGAAGGGATTGAAGTGAAGAGCCCGCCTGTCTTTTTCGTCCAGGACGACGCCGTGGAAGAGATAGCTGTAATACATGGCGCCCAGACGGCCCTGCGCCTCGATGCGGCCCTTGCTGAAAATCCACAGGTCGTCCCGCCAGGGAAACCAGGCGAAGAAGGGTTCGAAATGGGATTTCTCCAACTCACGGACATCCGGGTCATGGTCGGAGAAGAGATCTTTGATGCGCTTGACTTCATCCGGGTCCAAACCGTCGTACTTGAAAACGCGATAGCCCCTGTCGCCCTTCTCCACGGCAGGCCGGCCATAGATAAAGGTCCTCATCAGCGGTTCCTCATCTCGGCGGGGATTTCTATCAGCATACCCGGTTTCAGGTCCACGTAACCGTTGTGCTGCATGAGTTCGTTGTAATCGTCCACGCCGTATTTCTTGGCGATGCGCACCCAGTTATCGCCTTTCTGCACCGTATACTCAACCCGACCCAATTCATCTCTCGGCGCAACCGGAGCACCGGCCCTGGCTCCGCTGATCTTTTCCAAGGGCTCCGTTTCCGTGATATCCACACGATCCTCAAACAGGGCGCGCAAGTCGGCGCGTCCCCCCAATCCGTACCAGGAGGCGACGGCAATAAGTACGGCCATGGTCAGCCAGATGGTCGTTCGTTTGGTGATCACTCGAAAAAGCTCCTTTGCGTCCTATCCATCATAGCGTCCTCGTCAAGGTACCCAAGCCGGACGACTCGCCGCGTCTTAATGCACGAGCCGTAGCGGATTCCGGCTCATCCTCAAACGGTCGCGCGGGCACAGGGAGCCCGCCGCTTTCTTCAAGAGCCTTGTTGATGCCGCCCCTGGCGCCCCAGATACAGCGCGCCAACTTGCGGTGATAGAACCAGGAATAGTTGGCGGTGCGGCTGATGGACACCAGTGATGAAGAAGCAAGGTCGCGCAACAGGTTGAGGCTGGCTTCCAGATCCTTGCTCTTCAACGCCTCCGGGAGGCTGTTCAGTTGGGCCAGTTCACGCGCGGCAGAGCCTTTGCCCACGTCGGCCATGGCTGCTTCGCACTCTTCCTGCAATTCTTTATGGCCTTCCAAGCCAAGCGCCGTGCGATAGCGCAACATGCGACTTTGGAGCAGTTCGCGCCAACGTTGGTGTAAGGGTGTGCCGGTCAACTGCTCGCCGCAGAAATGCGCTCGGGCACGGAAGAAATCTCGGAACAAATCGGCAACCAGCCTGCGGTGACTTTCTCGCTTTTCGGAGCCCATCACTTCACCCTGCAGCCAGGGCTCCAACAACCCCAGCAGGCGCTCTATTTCGGCGCGAATGGGTTTCATGGGTTCTTCCAATGAGATCTGCTCAGGAAAGCCCTCTGCCAATGCATCGCTGACCTGACCCTCTGAACCCAATCCCAGGAGGACCAAAGCGGTGCGCGCCAGCGTGTGATGATCGTACTCCCCCATTTGCTCAATCTTGGGCTGACTCTCGTCCAACATGAACATATCGGCAGGCGGCAGCGATTCGCGGCGGGTCCAACGCCTGGGCGATACCACCTCAACCAGTTGTTGAAAACGAGGGTCCCGGTCGGGGAACCCTTTCAGCGGTTTGACGCCGCCCATATCGGCCAGGAAGAAGAGTAAAAAACCGGCCGGGGCGGTTTTGAAGAGGATGTTCGAGGGACAGAGATCCATATAAGCCAAACCGCGTTGGTGCAGCCGGTTAAGGGTTTCTTCCAGATAGAGGACAACCGCCAGCACCAGGGGGAACTCGTAACTCCCGCCGCTGATGGGTTTCAAAACCCCCTCGTAATAAGGCATGAGGATGGTTCTCAATTGACTGTCGACATAGGTCAACTTTTGCGGGGGCAGTCCTTTGATAGGTTCAAAGGTCGCCCCGCTTTGCTTGTCGGCCTCGCTATAACCCAAGATTTCCCAAACCAGGGTTTCGCGTTCATTACCGGCTGCCTTGCCCAGCATCTTCAGGCAGAAGCAATCCTTTTTGCCGTCCAGACGATACATGCTGTTGCCCAGCCCGTTGATGTCGGGGTAGTCAAGTTGATAGACGCCTTCCAAGCTGTCGCCGCGTGAAGTGAAGATTCCGGTCACGGCATCGGTCATCCAGTTAGGCGGGTCGGTCAAGAGCTGCCAACGGCTGGGTTGATCGCCGCCCATACTGGCTACGCCCTCGGGGGTTACATCGATCACCTGTCCGGCATACTTGGGAAGAGTAAGAAACTGGATTTCCATCTGAATGCTCCGTTGTTTACTGATAGCTTTCTCTACCACTGATTAACACGAATAGACACTAATGAAAACGTGAGAAGCGAAACCTCTGATCATAAGGCGACAACTCTGGATACATGAACTTTGACTTCTTTTTATTTTGGGCATGCTTTTTAACAAACAACAACTCCCGATCGGGCTGAATCATGAGATTACAAGGTTTAATTGGTACTTATTAGTGTTAATCGGTGGTAAGAGCGGTTTGGGGCGGTTCAACCTCCGGAACCTCGCGGTTTTGGAGCAGATACCACCACTGGGGAAGCTCCCGCTCGATGAATTTATGGACGGCATCCTTGTCCAAGGCGTTTTTAAGGTAGACTGCGAAGGTATAGGCGGATTGCTTAAACCCGTTTTCATCGGCCGGACCGAAGGTGCCTAATATGAGGCGGGAATCGGGGTCTCCCTTTTTGCCGTCATCGATAGTGCCGGTTTTGGCTATCAATTTGAAGCCGGGATAGTCTCGTTCCATGCGCTCCACCATGTCGTTCAATAAGTGGGCGGTGCCTTCGGGGTAGCCGTTGCCGGCGCGACGCGGAATGCGCTCGAGAATGTCGTGCATGATGGCAAAGGCTTCCGGATTAGTGACTTGCAGATCGGCCGTGTTGTTGCGGGCGTCGGCTTCCAGGTCCACGAGTTCGCCGCTCAAAACATTGAGGTAACGGCTTACCAGGCGTGCCTGGATTCGCTTGCCGGTGGCAATGCGCGAGAAGCTTTCGGCCATCTTCACGTCGGTCCAGCGGTTGCGATTGGCTCCATAGAGAACGTTGGAGGCATCCATCGTGTTCTTTATTTCTTCCAGTTCCATTCGCGGGGTTTCCGGTGCACAAATCGTCGATCGGCCGCGCAAAATCCTCCGGGCGTTTTCCAAGCGAGGATTGCGTAGCTGCATCACCTCGGCGGCGTGGTCCAGGAAGCGGTCGGTGTAGATGCCGATGTCGCGGTCGTCGCTTATGCCGCGAGCCGGGGCAGTTTCTATATCGAAGATACGCTTCAGTTCGGCAGCAAAAACGTTGGTGCCGTCAAGGCGCAGGTAGTTGCGATTTTTACCCAGATTGCCCAGTTCCAGCCATTTGGTTCGTTGCCCGCCGGGTTTCATGGTGTTACGTTGAAACCATTCGGCCGGTACATCGTCCAAATTGCGCACCCCGGAGAGCAGCAACATACCCAAGCTGTGTTGGTAGGGGTTGTCGGACTTGATCAGATACGTGGAAAAGCTGACGTTGCGGTTCTTCACCTTCATATAACTTTCCCTGGGACCATAGAGCTTGTGGCCGAACAGGTTGCGTACCCGCCCTCCCGGTACGTCCACCCTCAAGCCGGTGATATCGCTGCCCAGTTGTTGCAGGGCCATGAAGCCGAAAAAGACCTTGGTCGTGGAACCGATCACATGCCTTTTGAAACAGCCGTGATTGTAATAGGTTTCCTTGCCCCGCTGCAAAATGTCCATGATCCGGGCCTTGTCTTCCGGGTCGTAATGGTTGGGCTCGCCGGCCATGGCCACGATGGCGCCGGTGTGGGCATCCATAATCAAAGCGGAAGCTGTACCCCGCCGAGACTGGCGCACCAGTTCGTCTAAACCGGCGGCCAGTTGTGCCTGGATGCGGCGGTCGATGGTCAGCCATAATTCACCGGGCGGCACACCTTCCTCAGGAATGCCCATCAGGTATTCCTGGAACATGTATTCGATACCCAGCGATTGGTGCGCGCCGGTCAATGAAAGCGGGCCCACGATGTGTAGCAGGCTGCCCAGCGGATAGATGCGTTTGACGCGATCGGCACGGGCCCTGGTCATGGCGACACCGGCGCCGTCGGCCACATGTAGTTCGAAGAAACGTCCGCCGATTTCCACGATTTCGGTCTCACCCACGGACAGTACCTTACCGACAAGCGGGGGGTTGTTGTCCAGAAAAACCGCGTGCTCGCCGGCGGGCGTGATGACTACGGTTTCACCGTCATCGGCAGCCTTGACCGTAGCGCGAGGCAGGTCGGTGTCGTCGGTCAGGGTGACCTGACCCGCACTGTAGACGCCCTTGCGCTGTAGAGAAACGCGTAGCGGTGTTTCATCACCGGCGCCGGGATCAAGAAAGAGACCCAGGTTACCGTCCGAGAAATAGGGTTGACGCGTAGCCTCAGGCGCAAGGTGGACGGCGCCCAATTGCTTTGTTTTGCGCAAGCCGACGGGCACCATGTTATATGCCGAAAGATCTTGCAGCCTTAACCGCGCAACCAGTTTGCCGTTAGTACCCTCATCCAGAACCACGGAGAACAAGCAGTCGGTTGTTCCCCTGACGACGCCCTTCGAAGTGAAGCGACGACCGGCAGTTGCCTGGTTGAACTTGCTTAAGTGAGTGCGGACGAATTTCTTATCTCGCGGCGTGGTTAGGATATCGTCGAATTCATTGGGGTCCGGTTCCAATTTCAACGTACCGCTGTCCACATCATAGTTCACCAGCACGGCCCGGGCTGCCGAATCGGGCTGGATGAGCGTGGACCATTTTCCCAGTTCGGTATCATTGCCCAAAGGGAACAGGGCGCCGGCGGCCACCGCGCCGACCAGCACTGCCGTCATGATCAAACCGACGGCGACCATGCCGTCCAGGTTCCGCAGCCATTGGATGAAAGTGTTATAGTATTGGAGGATATTTGCCTTGAGTGTTTGCAGTTGATCCGACATGGGCTACTCCTTGAAAAGCCGCATATAGCGGAGCATGAGGCCCATCAAAAGGCCGTAGCGAATGACGTCGTTTTTGGTGTCCAATCCGAGCAGCGGCAAATTCTTGCCGGTCAGGGGCAGGTAACCGAAATTCTGGAGGAACATGATTGCCGCTGTCCATATAAAGACGAGGGCTACGCCGTAGATCACCCACACGCGATAGCCGCCGATGTTTTCCCTTTCATCGCGGATAAAGAGGATGCCGCATAGGGCAAGCGCCCCGTATAAAGCGATGATCAGAATGCTGCCGAAGCCGCCCAATTCTCCTTGGATAAAAACGGCGGCGACATTGTCGTTAACCGAGGTGTTATCCAATGCCGGGTACCAGTCGCCCTCGAAATAGCCGCCGCCGAACGGCCCTTGCGCGCTGGACCAGAGGATGGGCACCTGAGCCTGATAATCGAAGAAATGCTCCGAGCGCAGTCGCGGTTTGTCGATCCAGAAGGCAACGCGTTGCGCGGCCACATTGTCCAGCGGCAGGTCATACATCTTGAAAATAAAGGGCAGAGCCGCCACCAGCATCAGGGAAACGGCGAACAGGCTTTTGAGTCGTTGATCCAGGCTCCAGGAGGCAATTAACAGCATAACCAGCAGGGGCAGTGCGGCGACCACGAAAAAGCCCATGTCGCGGGCTATCGCACCCTGTAACAGCGGCAGGATAAATACCACTACGTAGACCCCCAGAATAGCCAGCAGGCCGGCCACACGGAAGCGGCGTTCCCGTTCCCACATGCCCGCCTGGTAGGCGACCATGACCAACAGCGCCACCTGGATGAAAATATCCGGTCGCGGGCGTCCCGGCAGGAAGGGAATGATTTCGCGACCGCCCAACAAGGGTGCGGCAACCATGGCCAGCACCAGCAACACCATCAGGCTGTAAAGAGGCGCATAGCGAGCGAAACCCCCGGCATTACCCGGCCGGCGGTCGAAACGGCGTTCCCAAACGGCCAACCATTGCAAAGACAGGGAAACAAGCGCAAAGAAGGCGATGACGAAGAGGAAGTCCATTCCAAGACGATCGGGAAACAACATTTGCAACACTACGCCATAGATAATGACAGCCAGGGTCACCGTACCGCATTCACTGTCGCTTGTTGCGGGCAACGGCTTGCGTTTACGCGGGAACATGAAGTTGCGTAGACGCAGAACCAGAGTCTTGAACAGGTCGACGGACGAATAACGGGAGACCAATACGATCACGGCAAGACAGAAAAAGTACGGCGCCGCCAATGAGTCAAGAAAGACGTTTTCGTTGTACGGGTCGCCCTGCCAGGCTCGAAAGCCCAGAATGAGGCGCAACGCGTGCAGGAAGACTCCCACGGCCATCACGGGCCCGGTCAGGGGTACGCGCTCCAGAACGCCGGGTGGGAAAAACAAAGCCGAGGCCAGGAATAAGAGGGCGAAGCCGGCCAGGAAGAAAGCTTGATCTCTGGGGGCTTTTTCGATAGTAAAGACGGCTTTGCCGGAACTATAGGGGCGACCCGGCTTCAACGCTTCACCCCGAAAAAGGAAACGAGAGCCCTCGCGAGTGATAACCATACCACCCATGGGAAAACGGTCGTCCAGCACGTCATAGGTACCGCTGTAGGCGCTGGGGAACCGGCTGAGGCACAGACGTTTCGCAACGTCGATGTCGGGCAGGGGAATATGTCGCTTTTCGATCAGTTCAAAATAGACGTGGCCCTTACCTTCCACCGGAGGAATCAGTTTGAAGCGGTAACTACCGCGATTTTTGCCCAATTGTAGTGACTCTATCTCCAGGGTGCAACTGCCGTTGATGCGCACACCGTTGGGGAAGGGCGCGCCGTCCATCTGCAAGTCCGCATCGTTGGCAGCCAGCCAATAATCGTTGCCATACCTGATCAATGCCGCCTGGCCCAACAGACTGCCGCCGGTGCCGTCAAGGGCACGATGGATGATGCGGCTTTTCCAGGCCAGATGACGTTCAGCACCCGGCCTGACGGCTATAGAGGGCAGGTAGCGCGAGAGGAACCAGCCGATCTCATGGGAAAAACCTTTGTCAAACACCTGGCCGCGAAAACGAAAGACAGGAGCGGCCAGGGTGACCAGACCCAAGTTCTTGAGATAGGGAATCTCTACCTCCAACACATCGGCGGGTTTTTGGCTGTAATTGAAGGCGCCGAAAGATATTCTGTGGGTGCGACCGGTTTCCAACTTGCGCGCTCTGAGTGGACGCCCGTTCACCGAGACGATGTTTTTGGTGTCCTTAGCGGTTTGGGTGATGGTGACCTGCTTGGTGCCCGGTTCGAAGTCCAATTCCAACAGGCCCGGTGCGATACTTTCGGTGTCCTTGATTCGGTGGTGAAGGTTCAAGTCGTCCAGGGCATCGCTGCCGACATAGATTTTGCGATTGTCGCGGTCCAATGGAACGCGATAGCCGTGGATCACCAGTTCATGGTCCGGCTTGCCTCGATAACCCAGGTAGAATCCCAGGGGAACCAGCATGAAGGAAGGAACCAGCAACAGCAGGTATTGTCGGCGTCTCGCTTCGTCCCGGTGACGTCGCAACAATGCCCGAGCCAGTAGGCCCAGAAAGAGCAGGATGACTGAATAAAGGAGCAGGTTGGCGATCATAGGCGGTTCCCCGGGAAAGAATCATGCATAATAAATCGGTCCTTGGGAGAATTTAAAGACAAGCCCGGGCAAAACCAGAAAACTGGAACCACCCGGAATCTTGACCGGGGGCAATGCATGACTGCCCAGTACGGGACGACCGCCCTCCGGGATCACCAGGAAGACGGTTTTGGGCGTAATGGGGTCCTTGCGATGCAGCTCGGAGGTCATGACAAAGCTCTGCACGTCGCCGGAATAGAACAAGCGAAAACTATCCTTGTCGAAGAAGCTGGAATAATCTCGCGGGTCAAAATTCAGGCAACGCCGGGAGCCGGTTCCCTGGCGATCGTAATGAATGTGCAGCGGATCGGACGAAATGAACATGGGGTCGGCGTTATCGTAGGTTTCCAACTTCTTCTCCAGTTTCCCGCCGGGTGCGTACGACATGCCCTTGACCAGCGAGAAGAAACCGTCGGAAAGATATTGGCGAATCTGTTCCTCGTGATCTTCGACATCAAAGGAAACAGGTGTGCCCTCCTCACCGTCCCAATCGACCAGGAACAAACGACCGTCCAGCGGACCCAACGGGCCGACCAGGGGTTTGTCCGCATCCAACTTCTGCTCCAATTCATGGTTGCGCAGGCGCACGTTGCGGATACCGCCGTCGGGGCGGAACAACCAACCCTCCCGGTTCATGTCGCCTTCACCGACCGTTTCTACCATGTACAGATGGGCGCGTTTGTTGCTCAAGTCGGAAGCATCGCAACGCACCAGTTCGATTCGGGAGACCTTGCAGTTCTCGGGAATATTGGGTTCCACCTCCTCGATCCAGGTATCCCAATAATCTTCCGTAAGCAGGGCGACGTTGCTCACCTGATGTCCGTTGAGGTCGAGGCGGCGATATTTCACCTCAATGTTCTCACCGGCCTTTTCCCCAAAGGAACAATCACCGGGTAACGCACCCGTTTTAAAGGTGCACTCGCCGGCGGCAAGGGTTTCGTGGCCTTCCCGCTGCAGGACGGTTTCCTTACCGGCAAAAAAATGGTGTTCCAGGCGCACACCGCGTTCGACCACGGTCAGGAAACCGGCGCCGGTCGCCTGACTCACTCCCAGTAAATCTTTCTGTTCTTCCAGACCGGGGTTCTCCCACATCTTGCGGAAAACCTCCGATGCCTTCCAGTTGGTACGCTCCAAACGCCGATGAAGGGCAAGTCCGTACAGTTGCAGCCTGGCCGGTTCGGGTATAAAGAAAGGTTCATCAAGTTGGGCGGCCGGTCGCCCATATAGCAGCACACGAGCTTTTTTACCGCCGATCTCGATGGAGACTTCCATGTCGGAATTGCCGAATTCGATCTTGCAATCATTAGTGCGGTGCAGCTGGTGACCGTTGACGATCACAGAACCGGCGCTTTGGTTAATTACCTCGAAACAGGCGCGATTGGTGCCCGCTGAGATGATGTGCATCTTGACCGCACCGAAAACGCGCGGCATCTGAATCTCGTAGACTGAAAACCGGCTGAGATGCAGGCCGACTTTGCCCGCCGGATGGTCGGTGAAATAGGTCAAGTGATCGCGGCAGGAGTATTGAGAAAGGTCGATTGCCTCAGGCCAGGCTTCGAAATGAAAGCGGCCGAAGATTTCCCGGCGACGATTTGGAGTGAAAACCGGCAGGCAACGCACCAGCACCGCATCCGCGCCCAGGGTTTCGTCAGCGCCGACCTCCACGGTGAGCCCCGGGACGCCCTCCCCCGGCAGGAGATCTTTCAGTGTATCCTCTGGAAAAACCTGGCTGAAATCCTCATCTTCGCGGATTAATTCCAAAACGCGGGTTGCCAGAGCACGGGGCATCTCGCGATCACCCAACCATTCATGTAAGCGACTCAGTTGCCCGGGCGCCATGCACAGCTTGACGCAACTGCGCAGAGGTTCGCGTTTGCGGTCGCTTAGTAAGACCGGACCCTGTTCAGGGTCGTCGCGGAAGGCGCGGCCCTCATCGCTGTCAAGAAAAAGGATATCGCCGGTGTTCTTGCCGTTCTTGGTTGTGAAATAGACCTGGCTTGCTACCAGCCGCACCATATCTTTTTCCGTCTCCACCGAAGACAGTCCGTTTTCAAAAATGATACAGTCGGGCAGATCATCCAACGGCGGCTTGCGTTCGCGCAGGACCAGTGTCAGCACCAGGTTCTCGCGCCCCTTACAACGACGCCAGATCTCACAGGTAGTTTGACGACCGTCCTCGTTGTCGGGAATGCGGGCGCGTCTGCCGCCCAGTAGTTGTTCGTCGCGGGCCCCTTCTTCGTTGCGGCGCAGGAAGAAGCTTTCCGCCGGGCCGTCGGCGGGAATAATATGATGAACTTCCAGGGTACCGGCCACTCCGACCTCATCCGATTCGCGCCAGCCGAGCGTGAGCGTGGAAGCAAAATGCGGCTTGCGGGTTTGGATGTGGCAGGAAGCATGGGGGCCGATTTCCACAACATGGGCAAATTCGCCGGAAAGCGGCAGGTAACCGTGGGTCAAGGAAAGGGTTCGATCTGCAAAGCGAAAGTGGTTCTGCTCTTCCTCACGCGGCACGGTGATTTTACCGATACCGGAACCCAGCACCAGGTGCGCCTCACAGGCAAGGAGACCGTCCTTGCGATCCATCAGGGGCAGGAAGTCTACATCGAAGACCGTATCGCCGTTTTTGTCGCGGTCATAGAGATGAAGAACCACGCGGTCCCGGCACCATTTAAAAACATCATCTGCCAAGAAACCTTCCAAGGCCGTCAGCGTGTGTTTTTTTAGCGCATCGTTCAGTTCGACCTTGTTCAGATTGTAGTAGGAGCGAATATCCTGGACCAAGGATTCGTCAACAAAGAGACGAATCCAATTGAAGCGTTCCATGCGCCGGGTATCATCGATGCGACTCCCCTTGAACATGGTGGACGCCAAAGGACTGCCCACGTGCCCGCTGACGCCGGAAACAAGCCTGCTGTAAATTAGCCAGGCAATCATGCGACCCCAGGTATCCAGATCGTAGTGCTGATCGCGACCGGTTTGGCGTAGGGGAATGTCCTTGTAAGTAAGCCGTTCCTGGAATTTGGCGCGTTCGAATATCACGGGTGTAACCATATCCACCGGCTCGACTGGAGGAATTTCCTGGGTGTCCACGCGTTCGGTTTTTACTTTCTCGCCGGCCTCCCGGCTCGGTTCGTCGGGGTGATCGGCGGCGCGCTCGTGTGCCTCGACGTTTACTTGGGGGGCGACCGGCGTTTTGCCGGCAAACAAGCCGCTGAAAAGGTCCGCGACCTCACGTCGGTGGTTTTTGTGCAGCAGGTATAGGGCGTGGGCGGCCAGGCCCGCTCCCGTAGAGACAAAAGTAATGGCTATGATGGTCTGCAGCAATTCCATGTTCCGTTACCTATACCGATTCTTGATAAGTCTTTGGTAAGATGCGCCCAAGTTGGTGTGACGAAAGGGGCCCGTGAGCACGCGAGCCAGAGCTTTGCGGGTCTCGGGGCCTGCCTCGCCGTCGATATCGACCGTTTCACCGTAGCGATTGGCCAGGTATTGCAGATAGATTTGTTCGTCGCGTTTTTGGGAGCCGAAACCGGGATTTTTGAGACGACGGGCAATGTCCGCCGACAGGCTCAGTTCCAACTCTTCCCTATGAAAATCGGGTTTGAAGCGTATGAGGGCGGCCCCCTCGATTCCGGACAGGGCAGAACGAATGCGGCCGGCCCAAGTTTTCATCTCGCTATTGAAAAGGGCGGTTCCGGGTTGAAGCTGTCTGGGAATACCCGAAACCGTGGTATCGGCAAGCAGGTCGATATAACGCGCGGCGTTGGGCATGTTCTGGAGCACGGCGGCCAGAGCCTTTTTAGAACCGCTGCCCAACCCTCCGTCCACCTCGATGGATTCCCCGGCCTCGATGGTTTTGTACTGAATGAATATGGCCGCATCGACGGGTTTGCTGCCAAAATCATTGGCCGCCGCACGTCGCCTGGCTCTCTTGGACATGGGCACGCGTAAGTCGTTCATATTGAAACTAACCGTACCGGTCTCCCCCTTAACGGCATCCAAATGCGGTTGAACCTGTTTCTTCCAAGCAAGCATCTGTTCCGAGAAATCCGGGTGTAAGGGATCGAAGTCGGCGACGGCAGGCGGCGCCCCGGAAGACGTCGTCGCCGGCTTGGGTTTTTCCGGCGCGGAAACCCTGGAAGTGGGACTCACCACTCGGCCGGCCTTAAAATCGTCGGGGCGGAACAGCGGCTCATTATCCAGGCGCAATTTCAACAGGTTTTCAATTTCTCCACCGGTCAGGTTGAATTGGCTGGATGTCAACACATCCAGAAGGTGTGTTCTGACCTGGGCCAAGCTAAGGAACGGCGTGCGTTCCTGGTTTTCCCCGGGACCGGGGATGATATCGGTTAATACTTCAGCGCGACCGCCCTTGGGGGTGATCATCCAGTGGCCTTGCTCACGCCGGTACATCAGCCGCCAGGAGGTGGTTTGGTCGGCGACCGGCTGCACCGCATCGGATGTTTGGTCAGTGGGGGCGGTCTCCGCGGGCGACGGCTTGGGTTGCGGCTCCGGCTGGGTTGTACCTAAAGGCCACACCAGGACGCCGACCACGATCAGCACCAGACCAAAAGCAAATTGGACTCCGGTTCCGGCCAGGGTTTGAGGGATGAGGAATTGCTTCATACTCAATTCCACCTTTGCAGTGCTTCCAAATAGATGCCTTCGGCGTTTTTATCGCCGAAGGAGGCAACGGCATTAAGGAAATCAGTATCTTTTGAGCCGTTTGATTGACCCAGTCCCACCTTGCTTGCTATCCAAAGAATTCGGACAGGTATTCCCGGTTGAGGGACTTCAGCATCCCTTTGTTTGGCAATCCATTTACCAAGTTCGGTTTCTTCGTTTCCCTTCAGGATGGCTTTACAGCCGGGAATTTTCAAGTAGGCTGCGGTCTTAGGGTTTTTAATCAACAGGGTTGTAAGGTCTGTCAGACCCTGCTGGTAAGGAACCGGTTGAATCCCAAAAGCATTCTGTGCCGCCTTGTCTAGTGCTGGGATGGAAATCTTGGACTCATGTAATGCCATAACAAGATCGTTCCACTGGGCGAGTTTAGGAGCATATTTATCAAGAAATGCCTTTTGGGTCCCCGGTCCAGGGGAGCCATCTACGGTAGTGCCAATTTTTGTCTGGAGCCAAATTTTGGCAATTCGCCCGCTTGTAATTTTTTTGTCCTTGACCCAAGCGAATTTCGAGTTGAGTTTTAAAGCAACTGACAGGCCAAGCCCTGGGACATCTTCCAAGACGACAGTTTCGATACCGGAAATGGCATCCAGTTGCCCCAGACGATCCTGAACTGCCTTATATAGCAATGCCGTTTCCCGCTGGAATTCATCCTGCTTCACGTCCATCAAAGTCAGCAATTCCTTAGGGATTGAAGGAGCTTGAAAGGTTTCTTCAGAGGTGACGGATGAGGGTTTCGGTTCTTGTTGGGCAACTGATTCCGCTCCTACCTCATCCTGTTGTACTGAATTATCCGATTGGTTCCCTGGCTTATTATTAGACGCTTGTTCCTCGTTCTCTGCATCGGTATTTACAGGCCCGCCTTCAGATGATGAACCTTCGCTTATCGGGGTTTCTATTTCCACTTTTTTATCATCAGGCCTGGTTAATTGCCATATTCCTATCATAAATATAACAATAATAGAAAGAACGAAACCAACATATACATGAAACCCATATTTATTAATATCAAAGGCTGTGAATTTAAAATTTGACTCCATAATGCGAGGGCTAATTGAACGCTGGGAAGGCTTTGCCTCAGGAGTTGTTGCTTGATCTCCTGAAATTGGTTTTTCGAATGCCTCCGAACTCTCCTTATGTTTATTAACATTCTTTTTGCCTTTCAGATCACGAACCTCCTCTAAAGGAATTGAGGTAGGTATTGCTCTGAGCTCCCTCCGAGTTTCTAACAGGTCATTTTCCAACCGGTTCAGACGACTATTCAATAGCGTTTTCTCATCTTTCAAACGCTTATTCTCATCTTCCAGGCTTTTATCTACTTGACTAGTATGATGTTTGATCTGCTCTGTAACAGAGCTTTTGATGAGTTTTTCAATTCGAGAATTCAACTGCTTTTGCAACTGATCATACTGACCCCTGGCGTCGGTCATCAGGTTAATCAGGTCTTCCTCCAGGGATGTAACCGGCATGCCGGCCCTATCGCCAAGAGCTTTGGCTACCTCCAAGGACACTTTTTCTTCCAACTGACGGTCAATATCAGCGGCGTTACGTCGGTCGGCGCCGGCTTCTTGTGTCATGGTTTCCCCCTTTAGAATCAATACGGAGAGGTCGTCATCGCGCGAGGCCTTTTTAAGGATGTTATGGTTTACCTGGCGGTGGATCGATTGAATATCCGGGCCCTGGAGGGTTTCCAATAACAAAGGTTCCTTCATGAAGGTATGGGTATTCTCCCAAAGTCCGTCCGTGAAGGCAAACAATACATCGTCATTGTAAACTCGAGCCTGTTCTACTTGAAAATCGTCCTTTCGCGGTAGGAACCCGGCCGAAATGCGAAGGCCCCCGCGATCGCCCTCACGCAGATAGCGCAGTCCTTGCGGGCCGACAATCCCCAATCCGCTGTCGCCTACCGAGATGTAACTGCACTGTTGTTCGCGTAAGTCCCAAAGGAGAGCGATCAGCGTGGTTTTGGCGCCCGGCTCGTTGCTGTCGAGCCAGTTGTTGATATGTCTGGCGATCAGCGGCAGCAGACGATCGTCCGGCAGCAACATTTCACGCCACTTTTGCTCGCGGTCGTTGACAAATTGTTCCAGGTTGCTCATCAGAGCGCGGTTGGCCCCACGCGGACCGTCGGAAGTAAAATCACCCAGGATGCCCAGCGCCCGGTAATCGAAAATATTGCGGGCAAAGACGAAGTCATCGTTACAGTGTTCCGTCTTGCCGATGCTAATCGATGTATGTCGAATGACCTGATTCATGGTTCTTCCCCCGAACCCGCGGAGCGTCGCGAGCGGATGGTCACCGAGCGTCGACGCACGTAACCCTTTGCCGATTCGCCGTCAATTTTCAGAATACGCAACCAGTAGCCGTCAGCCTTGTCGCCGATATCCAACAACTCCAGCTGTTCGGTACCGGCCAAACGTTGGATGACTTTGCCATCTCCGGGTGCGCTGTAAACGGCGCCGACATTGGCGGTGCCGTATAAGATCTTATCGGGATCGGGCCCGCTGTTGAACCACCAAAGCACGGCGATCAGGAAAAAGGCCAGGAAAGCCGCGGCAGGTTTCCATTTGATGCCGGGTACACGCGGAACTGTCGGCGGGCGGAATGAACCGGTGGACGCCCGTCCCGGCAAGACATCCCTGACCGCGTCCCCATTTCCAAGCATGTCCAGCCACTCCCCCGCTTCCGGTCGATGCGCGGGGTTGGGATGTAGCGAACGAGCCAGGAGGCGCGCGGGGTCTCGTTGCAGACCGGGCACCAACTCCGCGGGATCTTTTTCCAGCAATTGGGCTCGGTCCAGCGGATTGACCGGGTCCAAGCCGTTGAGCAAATGCAGGGCGGTCATGGCCAGGGCGTAGATGTCGCTCGCGGGTCCGGGGTTGCCCTCGACCTGTTCCGGCGGCGCGTAACCCTCGGTACCCATCTTCAGGGTTCGTCTGCCGCCCAGAATACGAGTTTTCTTACCGGGTTGGGCGCCCGGTTCCGGCTCAACACGCAGCAGGCCGAAGTCCAATAGGAACAACCGGCCGTCTTCCTGACTTATGCGAATGTTCTCGGGTTTCACATCACAGTGCGCCAGTTGTTGACCGTGCAGGTATTCCAGAATGCCGGCAACCTCGCGAATCCATTCCAGCACGCGGTTGGCGTCGGCGGTGGAGAGCGGGCGCGGCAGGTTTTTGACCACCTCGTCCAAGTCGTCGCCCTCGATGAATTCCATGAACAGATAATAGCGCTCATCGATGGTTGCGGGTTGAAAGAACAAACTGTCCCGGGTTGGTTTGCAGATTTCGCAGGTTTCGCCGAAAACTTGATTGCCGCACGAGAGACAGACCTTGAGATCGTTCGTAGGCATGACCAGCGAGTGGCCGTTAGGAATGCCGTTGTGCTTGAGATTTTCCACGCCTTGTGACTCGCCTCGAAATGTGGCAACGGCTTCCGCCCGCGAGATGGACTTGCGCCGGGGGTCGTCTAAAACATCGCATTCCTTGACCGCGTAGTAGGTGCCGCTGAAGCTGTTGACGGCTTTATAGACCGTCCCCATACCGCCGGATTTGATCCGTTGTGTGATCCGATATTGGCCGATGAGGTCATCGACCTGGTGGGTTAATCTTGCGGACATAGGACCTCTCTCGTCTGCCTGACGTTCTGACACGGCCGGGGGGGAGAAAATGGATACCCCATTGAATCAAGCGAGTTCTTGAAGGATAATGGCTCAAACCCGGTTGCGGATGCCGGCCGCCGACGGTCGCGTGCGACCTGAGAAGGTACGTCGTCGTGTATTGGGGTCCCACGCGGCCACCTGAGAACCGGACCAGGTGACGGCCGGCATCCACAACCGGGTATGTTCATCTCAGTGTTTCACCTCTCCGTGTGGTTTCAGCATCAAACCCACCTTGCCGAGGCGAATGACCTGACCCTCCTGGATTTCAAAGGCCTTCAACGGAGGTAGGGGCCGGCCGTCCAACAAGGTGCCGTTTTCGCCGCCCAGGTCTTCCACGTAGACGATGCCGCGGCGTTGGGTAATGCGTGCGTGGCGGCGACTGACATAGCCGTCGTCCTGGTCTTCCAATTCGATATCGGGGAAGATCTCGTTCTCGGCATCCAGACGACCCAGCAACATGTCGTCTTTAAACAACAGGTATTCCTTGCCCAAGCGGAAACCTTCCACGCAAGCCAGTTTCCAGGACCGATCGGGAACCGGCGGCGGTTCGTCCGGATCAAGGGTCTGCGCATTGTGGATGTCGGGCTCATCGGGTTCTAACGTTTGCGAGTGATCCAATTCGGGTTCCGGCTCGGGCTCATCGTCAGGCAGCTGTTGGGTCATTTTGATGGGCTCCGGCGGCGCTACGGGCGCTTGCAAGCCGGCGCCGCAGCCGTCACAGAAACGCATGTCGGCGGTGACCGCTTTGCCGCAGGAGGCGCAAGACAAGGCGTCGGGTTCCGGGTCAGCGGGCGTATCCGTAACAGTAGGATCGACATCTCCCAACATGCAGCCGCACTGATCACACATTTCCTCGCTTACCGGATTGGCGGAACCGCATTCAGGGCAGGTTTTGGTACTCATCTCATTCTCCCTTCGGGTGGGTTACCGGGCCAGAACCCGGGTCTTGCGCGAGCCGGTGCCGGCCGCGGTCAGTTCGTTTTCGGTGATGCTGCCGGTGTTTTCCAACTTCCGGTCGATCTGATTCAGCAGCTTGGTTTGCTTGGCAAGGCCCAGACGGCGCGTGGTCTTTGCCGCGCTTTGCAAGAGTGCCCGTGTTTTCTTGGTATCCCCGCCCTGGCGGACGTTATCCACCGCCTTGCGGGTTTGGAAGAACGCCTGGTAGAGGCCCTTGTAGCGCTCCACATCCGGTTGGCCGGGCTTGGTCAGCAAACTTTCTTCATTGGTGTATTCCAATAGTTGCGGTTCAGCCTCGCGCATGTGCGTTTCGCCGTCCAGTTTGTAGCTTACCGAAATATCACCGAGCGGTTGCTTGCAGGGACCGTCCGCGGGCGGGGTAATGATTTCCAGCAGGAACACATGTTCTTCGCCTTTTTGCAGAGCGCCGGCTTCCAGCACCATGCCCTCGCCTTCCGCGGACATGGGGATCTCGCGGATCTCCGGCAGGACGGCCGCCGCGCGGCGTAGCTTGCCGTGAATATTGTTCAACGTAAAACGAGCATCGGCCACGGCCGTGTCCTTGATGCGGTCGAACTCTTCCACAAAGCGAGCGGCCAGATTCTCGGGATCGTCCTCGTGATAGAAGACGCCGCCGCCGAATTCGGCGCAACTGTCCAAGAAGGGAGCCAGGCAATCCTCGGCATCACCCAGTCCGATAGTGGAAGTGATCACGGAACGACGGCCGAAGGCGCCGGCCAGTTTGTCGCGAAGGTCGCTGCAAGCGCCGTCATCCAGGACATAACCGGCCTGATTTGTGGGGGCGCCGTCGGAAAGCAGCAACATCATGGACAGATAGTCGGGATTGGCGCCCAGGCGTTCTAAAGCCTGGTCCAGGGCCAGATCCATCCGTGTAACGCCGCCCGCTTCCAATTCATCCACCGACACCAGGAGCTCGGAGCGGGTGACGGGCGAAATGACCACGCGATCGGCCAGGGTCTCCACATTGGTGCCGAAAGCGATCATGGAAAGTCGATCGCCCTCACGCATACCGCTGATCAATCGACGGGCGGCCGAACGGGCGGCTTCTATTTTGGCGCCGCGCATGGACAGGCTTTTGTCGATCAGCAGGCACAGGTCCAGGGGCAATGTTTCGGCCAGGTCCGAGACCGACATGCGACAGGCCAGGCGAACCACGAATTCGCCGGCGGTCGGACGGTAGGCCTTATCGGTTAAAACATCGAAACGCAATTTGGTGCTCATGGTGATCACTCCGAGTCCTTAACGGGTTGGGGACAGGCGTCAAAGGCGACGACCGCCGAGATATTGTCGCGACCTCCGGCGGCCAGAGCCGCTTCGATCAGCGCGTTACAGGCGTTATAGGGATCATCTGCCCGGGTCAGGATGTTTTGAATATTATTGTCATCCAACATATCCGTGATGCCGTCGGAACACAGCAACAGGCGGGCGCCCGGTTTCAGCCAGGTGATATAGAAATCGTTTTTGAAAGAGCGTGGATCGATACCCATAAACGAGGTAATGACATTGCTTTGAGAATGATCCCGGGCCTCGTCCTCGGTAATTTGACCGCGATCGACGAACATTTGCACCAGTGAATGGTCACGGGTGATTCGTTCCAGGCGACCGTCCTGCAAGCGATAGGCCCTGCTGTCGCCGCAGTTGCCCAGGAATAACAAGCGTTCAGAGAGCAGACCCGCAACCAGGGTGGAACCGGGAGGGAAGGCACTCTTGGGACCTTCACCTTGATGATTGCCCTGGTTGTAGATGGCGCGGGCGGTGCGCTCCATGATCAGGCTCATGCGTTGCAAAAGTTTGGGATTGGAGAAGTCCGGATCCGATAACGGCAGGAGGTGCGTACCCATTCCGGTCAGCCAACCGGAGAAGGCCTGGTAAGCGGCAACTTCGCCCTTGTGATGGCCGCCCATGCCGTCCGCAACCGCCAGCAGGTGGCAATGATAGTGCGCCCGATCCGTGTTGACGCCGGTAGAAAGGTAACCGCAAGCGTCCTCGTTATGATCTCGGACCAGACCGACATGAGTTTTGAAAGCCGCGCGCCAGACTGCCTCGGGCGCTGTTTTTCGCAGGTGGAGATATCGGTTCAGTTCATCGACCGCGACTTCCTCGGCCAGATAGGCGGTCAAAATTTCGGTCAGTTCGTAGGAGAGCCCGAGGCATTCCAAGGGCCTTTCCAAATTACGCGTGATGCGCGGCTCTACATTTTTGTACAGGAAATGCTTGACCAGACGCCGACATGCCCTTTTCAGACCGGTTTCCCGTTCGTCTCGGCAAGCGGTGGGGAAGATGACAGCCGCCGGTCGTTTGTGGCCGAAAAGCATATCTTCCGGTCCCAACTTCTCCACGTCGATACCTTCTCCATCCAGGTCGTGCATCAACTTGATCAGACCGGAAATCGCCTTGATCAACTGCATCTCGATGCAGGGGAAGACCAGGCCGGCCATGCGATCGCCCTCGGGTTGGGCAAAGACAAGATAGGTTCGGTTGTCCTGTTGGAAAAAACCGATGTCTTGGGGCAGTAAGCCTTCCGCCTCAGGTAGTTTCAACTCCCCGGGGCTATCGCCCAGTTCCAGAACCAGCAAGGCTCTACCTTCACCGGTCGCCCGATAGACATTTTTCCGGCCGTCGGCATAATACAGGCCCGTTATTTCGATTTCGCCGTTGACTAAGCTGCCCGGCACCAATCGGGGCGAAGGGGGACCTGTCGGTTTATCCTTTTTCATTTCCATGGGTTCATCACCGTTCATCCGCGCTCCCTACCGGCTCGCCGAGGCAAGGCCGGGTTCGGAATGTCAATTTCAGGTTGGCCAACTCGATACAAGCGCCTTCCGTGATTTCCACGGCTCGCCCGGGCGAGACCGCGTAACCGTTGATGCTGGTACGGTTGGTTGTCTTCAAGGGTTCCAAGAAAAAGCGCGTGCCCTTGCGGCGCAGCATACAGTGCTCACGGCTGACATAACAGTGGGGATCGTAACGGCTTAAATCGATATCGGGATATATGTTTTCATCCATGTCCAAGCGACCGATCAGGTTCTCCCGCTTATCCAAAAAGAGATCCATGGACGGTCCGTTGCCCGCTGCCGGTTCGATACGCAGAAAGATCACATGGATGCGACCGCCGCATTGCGTGCAGAAAACGGACCGGTTGTCCTTGGGCTGTTCGCCGCATTGGGTGCACAGACAACTGAGATAGGGATATGGATTGGCCGGCGCGCCGCCGACGGCGAGGTTGTCGCTTCCGCCGCCCAGGGCTTCCAGTTCCGCCCCCATTTCAGCGGCTGTCTGGTAGCGATCCGAGGGGGTTTGCGCCATGGACTTGCGGATGATGTCGCGAAAAGCTTGACTCAGACCGCTTTCATAACCATGGAAATGAGCCGGTGTCATCAGGGGCTCGGGGATCTCGCCGGTGACCAGTTCGAACAGGGTGGCGCCGATGGTGTAGACATCGGACGAGAATCCCAAGACGGCCGTGGTGCTGTAGAATTCGGGCGG
>JASJCB010000186.1 GCA_030066195.1 Acidobacteriota bacterium | reverse complement strand
CTGCCGTACGTGAACGCGCTCGGCGCACTCACCGGCAACCAGGCCCTGCAGCAGGTGAAGGCCGGCCTCCAGGCGATCTACCTGAGCGGCTGGCAGGTCGCGGCGGACGCCAACCTGTCCGGCCAGATGTATCCCGACCAGAGCCTCTACCCCGCGAACAGCGTACCCCATGTGGTCAAGCGCATCAACCAGACTCTGCAGCGCGCCGATCAGGTACACTTCTCCGAGGGTGATCGAGACATCGATTGGTTTGCGCCTATCGTTGCCGACGCCGAGGCCGGTTTCGGCGGTCACCTGAACGCCTACGAATTGATGAAAGCCATGATCGAAGCGGGCGCTTCGGCTGTTCACTTCGAAGACCAGTTGAGCTCTGAAAAGAAATGCGGTCACCTGGGTGGCAAGGTTCTGGTGCCCACCAACCAGTTCGTCAAAACCCTGATCTCCGCGCGACTGGCCGCGGACGTGATGGGTGTGCCCACGGTATTGATCGCTCGCACCGACGCCTACAGCGCTCGGTTGATGACCAGCGATATCGACCCCGTCGACCACGACCAGATGACCGGCGAACGCACCGTGGAAGGTTTCTTCCGCATTAAGGGCGGCCTGGAGACGGCCATTGCACGGGGTCTGGCCTATGCACCCTATGCCGACCTGGTATGGTGCGAAACCTCCAAGCCCTGCCTGGAGGAAGCCCGGATCTTCGCCGAGGCAATCAAGAAACGTTATCCCGAACAAAAACTGGCCTATAACTGCTCGCCCTCGTTCAACTGGAAGAAAAACCTGGACGATGCCACCATCGCCCGCTTCCAGCGTGAGTTGGGCGCCATGGGTTATAAATTCCAATTCGTTACCCTGGCCGGTTTCCACAACTTGAACCATGGAATGTTCGAACTGGCTCGCGCCTATAAGACCGAGGGCATGAGCGCGTACTCCCGCCTGCAAGAGGCCGAGTTCGCCTCGGAGCAATTCGGCTATACCGCTACCAAGCACCAGCGCGAGGTAGGCACCGGTTACTTCGACAAGGTTACCGGCGTCATCACCGGCGGTACGTCCTCGACCACGGCTCTGGCCGATTCCACTGAAACCGAACAATTCCAAGAAGAAGCTGCAACCGTTTAATGCATCCCAGGCAACGAGTCCCGGCGGGAGCCTCCGGTTCCCGCCGGCTTTTTTTTGCGCGGCGCCCAAATACCGCACTTTGCCTGTCTGTCCAATCGAGTTAAGCCGTCGCCTTTAGTCGATTGCGCGTCTTTGCTATCGAATTTAGAAATTTGACGGGCCTTTTTGCATGAGGCTTGGCGAACAGGTCAACTGTTTGTAGAATCACAAAACAGAGTTGACCTGGAAGGCGCCATGAATCCTTTGCAAGATCCGTCTATATTAAGCCAAACCCACTTTGCCGCTGTCGATTGGCTGATCGTTGCCCTGTATCTCTCCATTTCCGTTTTTATCGGTTTGAAGGTCAAAGACTATATCAAGGATATGGGCGATTATATCGGCGCGGGCCGCGCTCTGGGCACCGCGCTCGGCGTCGCCACCATGACCGGCACGGAAATGGGGCTCATTACCGTGATGTACAGCGCCCAGAAAGGTTTTACCGGGGGCGTCGCCGCATTTCACATTGCCCTGGTCGCGGGCGTGGTCACCTTCCTGGTGGGCTGGTCCGGTTTCATCGTGGCCCCGTTGCGCAAGCTGGAAGTGCTCACCATTCCCGAATTCTATGAGCGCCGGTTCGATAAGAAAACGCGTGTCTTGGGCGGAATCATGCTTACCCTGGGCGGTGTCCTGAACATGGGTTTGTTCCTGAAGGTGGGAAGTATCTTCATCGTCGGTGTCGCCGGTTTGTCTCATACGGGCTGGGCCTTGCCCGCGGTCATGGTGATCCTGCTGTTGTTGGTGCTGGTCTACACGGTTTTAGGCGGTATGTTGTCCGTGGTGATTACGGATTACATCCAGTTCGTGGTGCTTAGCTTCGGCCTGTTGGTTGCGGTGGCTTTTGCCGTGAGCACCTTGGGGTGGGGTAATATCTTCGACACGGTTTCACAGCATATGGGTCGTCCCGGTGTCGATCCCCTGGCCGAGGGGGGTGGTTTCGGCCCGGAATACGTCCTCTGGATGATCTTCACCGCCGGCCTGGTCAGTTGCGCAATCTGGCCCACTGCCGTTGCCCGGGCCCTGGCCGCCGAGAGCCCCAAAGTGGTGAAAAAACAATACATGTGGTCTTCCATATCCTTTATGGTGCGCTTCATGATCCCCAACTTTTTGGGCGTGGCGGCATTCGTCTACATCAAGAACCACGCGCCCGATCTGGAAGCCGCTTTCTTTCCGACGCAAGGTGAGCCCACGCTGGATAACCTGTACGCCATGCCTGTCTTTATGGGTCGGATGCTGCCCACGGTTGTACTGGGAATCATCAGCGCCGCAATGATTGCCGCCTTTATGTCAACCCACGACTCCTACCTGTTGTGTTGGAGTTCGGTCATTACCCAGGACATCGTCGCCCCGCTGAGAAAGACGGCCATGAGCGTGAAAGGCCGCCTTAAACTGACTCGAATCTGCATCGTGGTCATCGGCCTGTACATTCTGTACTGGGGTCTCATCTACGAGGGTAAGGACGATATTTGGGATTATATGGCGGTGACCGGCGCCATATATTTCACCGGCAGCTTCGCCGTCCTGGTCGGCGGACTCTATTGGAAAAAAGCAAGTTCGGCCGGAGCGTTCCTAGCTTTGATCAGCGGCCTGACCGCGATCTTGGGATTGGGTCCGGTGCAACAATTACTGGGTTTCCAAATGGCCGGGGCCAGGGTTGGTTTGCTGACGGTTTTGTTCTCGTTGACGGTGTTGGTGGTCGGCTCGCTGACCTTTCCCGATCGCGAGCCCAAGGAGGTTTGAGATGTCATTCTGGATTGTTTTTTGGCAGATCTTTTTTGTCATCGTATTGATCGGGTTCGCCGGAATGGCCGTTTGGGTAAGCATCAGCGGTTTTCAGGATATCCGCAAGCTGTTCCGTCGTTTGGACCAGATGCACGGCGAAAAAAAGGATTAAGTGCATGGGTCCTAAACGGCCCCGCAAAACTCGGGCACCTCCAAGCGACGGGCGCCGGGACATTCCTCGGCAACCAACTCGGCGGCGGTGCGAACGGGCCGACCTTCCAACTGGAAAGCCAATTGGGCACGGATGCTGTTCGATAAGCGCATGGGGGACCTCCGGGTAGGGTGAAAAACCGGCCAGGCTACCGGCTCTTACCTTATAAAGGCGCGTTCAGGGTATAAAAGGTGCCATTTTTTCTTGACTTTTGTGAACATTTACCCAGGTCTGGTTTCTAACATAATCATTTGGAGAAGCCTGGGAGGAACTTGTGGAAACACGGCAAAAGCTTTACTTCAATGGCATTGACCTCGACAGGGCTGAGAAGGAGTTTCCCTACTTCCGACAGCCCCAAGCCTTGGATGCTTTCAAGGCCGGGCTTCATGCGCCGGGAGCCAAAGAAAGCCTGCGCCGGAAAAATGTGGCTGACGGCATCGATCCCCTTCGCTTGGATACTGCAGGTTGGGGGGTGATCCTTCATGAAAAGGACCGGCACTTGCTTGAGCCTCTTCAGTTATTGTTGGCCCACCGCCGTAACCAGGCGGGCGATCAGTATTTCGAGCCCCTGGCGTATCGAGACGGAGACACATTGGACCGATTCTTGGAGCGCCATGAGGCCCCCTTGAGCGAAGCGGACGGTGAAAGCCTTCCCTACTACCTGATGATTATTGGACACCCCGATATCATCCCCTTTTCTTTCCAGAGTGAGTTGGACGTGGCTTATGCGGTCGGCCGAATCTGCTTCCATACCCTGGAAGAATACGCCCATTATGCAAGGAATGTGGTGGCTCATGAGAGCCGCGACCACCACGAAACCAAAGGTTTGACTCTGTTCAACGTGGAGAACAACGAGCCCTTGACCGCCTCATGCATGGCATCCCTGGTCGCGCCCCTGGAACAAAGAATTGCCCGCTACAGGCAACGCCACGGCTGCGAGTGGCCCGTTACCCTCATCAGCGGTGAACAGGCCCGGCGGGAGCGTTTAGTGCATCTGATGGGCGGTCCGGAAACCCCCTCGGTATTATTCACCGCGTCCCACGGCGCATGTTTCAGCAAGTCCAAGGAAAAGCGGGAACGCCTGCAAGGCGGCCTGATTTGCGCCAACTGGCAGAAGCCGGGCAAAGTGGCGCGTGAGGACTGCTTTTGCGCCGATGACCTGCCCGCCTCCGCCGACCTGTCCGGTTTGATCAGCTTTCAGTTCGCGTGCTACTCGGCCGGCACGCCCCGATATGACGGTTGCCGGTTACCTGACCAGAAACAGCGGGAGCTTCATCACAAACCCTTTGTGGCCGGCCTCGCCATGGCCATGTTGGGCCGGCCCGCCGGTGCCTTGGCTGTGATCGGACATGTTGATCAAGCCTTCCAACATTCGTTTCTCCAGCACGAAAAGGTATCGCAGGTTACTCATTTCGCGGGCACCCTGACCAAAATAATGCGCGGTTGCCCGGTGGGTTTCGCCATGGAACACTTCAACCGCAGGCTGGCCGCGGTCAGCACCGCCCTCATGGGCCGCATGTGGGCGCCCGGCATCCCAACCGAAGACGATCGCCTGGCCCATTGGTTGGCCTGGCAAGACGCCTACAACTATGCCGTGTTGGGCGACCCGGCGGTGCGGCTGGGCCCCGGAGAGGCGTCATGAGACGCGCCCTTTTAATCGGTAGCGCCACTTACGGTCTTCTGGGCCCTGAGCAAGATCTGGAGTTGATGACGGAGACCCTGGAAGCCAAGGGCTTCCAGGTTACCCGATTATTCGGCGCCGAGGCGAGTAGAGCCGGCATTCTTGCGGCCATGGAAACACTTATCGCCGCCGGTGAATCCGACGATGCCGTTTTGATCCATTATTCCGGTCATGGGGGCCTGGTCAAGAACCCGCTGTGGCGCGCGGGTACGGACCACTCGGAACGGCAACCCCGTTACCTGCAATTCCTGGTGCCCACCGATATCGATGCGTCCGACAACCGTGACTTTCGCGGCCTGTTGGATGGAGAATTGTCACTATTGCTGGCGCGGCTCTCGGAGAAGACGCGCAACATCGCTTTGATCCTGGACTGCTGTCACGCCGCGGGGTTGGGCCGGCCGCATATGCGGGTGCGCAGCTTGAAAGCGCCATGGACGCGTGGTCTTCCCCACCACCTGATGACCCTGCGGGCCAACGGCGGGGACCGGCGCCGGTTCGCCGGGGGCAATCCCTGGGTACTGCGTCTGAGCGCCGCCGGCGCCAATCAGTTTGCGGGCGAATACCACAGTCCACGGTTCGGTCCCGTGGGTTTGCTCACCGAGTCTCTGTATCTGGCCTTACGCCAGGCGGGTGAGGTCCCGGTGTCCTGGTTGACCCTTGGAGGCTGGGTGCGTGAACGCGTGCTGGCCATGAATGCCCACCAGCGTCCCGAGTTGGAGGGACCGGCGCGGCGCCTGTTGTTCCAAACCCGGCAACAGGAAGCCGGGGGCGCCCTTAGTTTCTTTTATTTCCAAGACCGGCCCTGTCTTCGCGCCGGAAGGCTCCACGGTGTGCGCAAAGGCAATCTCTACGGCTTGATGGACCCCCATGCGGACGCCTATCGGGCCGAGTCATGCCGGGGCCTGGTAGAGGCCGACCAGGTTCACGGCGGCTATACCCTGGTGACGGTCAAGGCCGGAACTATGCCCCCGTCGGGTCTGCGCGCCTTTCCCCTGAGCGTTGCCCTGCCCAGGCTGAACGTCATATTGGAAGGGAAACCCCCGGCTGCTTTGCTAAAAGCCGTGACGGCCTCGTCGATCCTGGAAACCAAACTTCGTGAAGATGACATGGCCGGTGCGGTCATGGTCTTCACCCACGAAGACTACATGCAACTGATCGACGAAACGGGACAGACGGCCGGCCCGCCCACTCGGAACCCGAACACGGTCCTGAGCAATCTGGAACGGTTGGCCCGAGCCGGTATCTTGAGCCGAATGCCCGGGGGAACGGGACGGTTCGCCTTGCCGGAAGATGCGTTCGACCTTTGCTGGGGAACCATTCAGAACGACAGCTTGGAAGCCTTGCCGGAAACCGGCAGTTGCCTTTATATAGGAGACGACATTGCCGTTTACTTTCGCAATACCGGCAGGGTGAATCTGTTCGTAAACCTTTTCAATATCGGCCTGGACCGGACCGTTACCCTGCTCAGTCACCAGGTGCGCTCCGGTGTTGAGGTACGGCCGGGAGATGATCTATGGTTGGGCTTCGACCCCTACACCCGTGTCCGCGATTGGCGGCTGGGGTGGCCGGACGAATTGACAAGAAACGAGCCGCGTTCGGAGAGCATGGTGGTCATCGTCAGTGACCAGCCGCAAGATCTGTCCATGCTGGAATCCGACGGGCCGACTTGTCGTAAGGTGGAGCAGCTGCCCCAACTTCAGCGCCTGACCGCGCAAATCAGCCGAAACCCCGTGCGGCAAGGAAGGGATGAAGGGGGCGATGTGCGTTACGCTGTAAGGCACCTGGTGTTTGACGTGGCGCCCTGATCGTGGGAGGGCGGGAGGCCGCCGATGCCGGCGACCCCGCCCACCACCCGAGTTTCTTCGGCTAGTCCACTTCCTCGGTCATGCCCAGCTTGGGTCCGTCATCGTCGGGTTTATCATGGCCGTCAGTCCGCGCCCCCATAGCGGGACCTTTGCACTGGTTATCGCCGGCCGCATAATACTTGTCTTTCGATATCATGTTTTCCTCCTAAAAGTCATGGTTGCCGGATTGGCTTCGGGGGGGTAGACACCAAAATATGCAAAAGGGTGGGCAGCACCGTCATTTAGCGGGGAAAACCCATATACAGGAAGCCCGCCCAGTAGTAGGGCGCCTGCCACGCCGGTTGGGAGGCCACCTGTTTTTGCGCGTAGCTCAGCGCGGCCGGTGGACTGAGCCCAAACTGCCAAAGGCCCTCATAAAACGAGGCCGTGAGGGCCGCGGTGGCCGCATCATCCACGCGCCATAAGCTGACGATGACCCCGTCCGCACCGGCGATGAGAAAGCTCTGCGCCAAACCGGCCAGGCCTTCGCCCCGGATTTCCCGGCCCAACCCCGTGCTACAGGCAGTGGTCATGACGACCTCGGCCGACAGGTCCAATTGAGCGATATCGGAGGGTAGGAGAAAGCCATCGTGCAACACCAGGCCCGATAACGTGGAACGGTCGCCGTAGATGCCATGCGTGGCGATGTGCAGATAGCGGGCCGACTGTACCGGATCGAGAAACATGTTTTGCCGCGTCACCGCTTCATCGGTGTAGACAATGACCTGCCGCGGTTCGGCCCGGCTCTGGATTGCGGCGACCTCTTTCACAACACCGGGTAACGAGGGCATGCCGTTGCGGAAGTTCTCTATGGTGAGGATCGCCGCATGTTCATTTCGCCTCGCGGGCCGGGGACGGGTTTTCAAAAGCTTCCCCGCACGGCAGGAGGGCAAGTGGATCACCTCGTGCCGGTCGCCCAATCGTTCCGTCTCGTCTCGCATTAAGGCACCGAAAGAAACGTAATGCAAGGCGTCGTCGGGCACCACCAGCACTCGGGGTTTCAGCGGGCCGGTTCCGTCCAGCAGAACCCGGCTCAATTTATCGGAAAGCCAAGTCATATCCTCGGAGGCGATTGGATTGTCGGCAAGAGCCTCTTGGTAATTGCGAGCAAGGCTCTCGATTTCTTGTCGGTCACCGATGGTAAGCGGGCGGATACTCTCGGTGTCAATCACCCAGCGATGGACGCTGTCCTTGCCCATGGCATAAAACAGCAGGGTTATCCCAGGGTCGATCAGGTGGTCTCGGATCTCGGCCAGGGTGAGAGGCGTCTGGTGCTTCGGCCGGTCGCTGTCCTGCTGCAGGTTGGCCCGAGAGAAGTCGATACGCCGCGTCAGGTCCGCGATACGGGCATCGACTGCCGGGTCTTTCCCTTGGGAAGTCCGCAAGATCGCCAGGCGTTCGGACAGGGTTCGAATATGTCCCTCGAGTTCCAGGTCCGGGGTTTTGGCCCTCAGTTGATGCGCCAACAGTTGGGCCCGGTTCCGTTCCGCAAAAAGAAAGGCGCCTTCCCAGTCCCCGGCTTCCACTATCCGGTCCAGCATGAATTCGGTGTAAATATAGCGGTGTGCCCGAAGGGTGACCCGGTCTTCCGGTGAGAGCCGGTTCCGGGCGATGCTCTCGACCAGTGTCTGCACCCGTTTCATCTGGGCCATGGCATCCCCGTTATGCCCGGCGGCATGCAGCACCCGAGCCCGCAGGTAATCGAAATGAGCTTGCGTCATGGGATCAGTTGATTCCGGCAACAGCGGTACAACCGCTTGAGCTTTTTCGATCCGGCCGGCATCTACAAGGGCCTCGATATAATTGCCCCGAATGTTGGTGTGCCACCGCGGAGGGGCCAGAAACAACGCTTCCTCATAATCGGCCACCGCCTGGCTGTACTGCCCGGTATGCCAGCTTAAATAAGCCCGCTCCGAAAGAAGGTAGGCGCGGTCCTCACCTTCGACATGGGACGCGGCTCGATCGAAATATTCTTTAGCTTCCCCGGTTTTTCCCATGCGTGTCAACAAGGCGCCCAGCTTGAGGTAAGTCCTGTAACGCCCCGTGGCATCGCCTGGTCTTTCCCGGAACGCCCTTGCCCGCTCAAAAAAGATCCAGGCGTTGGTCAGGTCCCCCATATAGGTGTGGGTGGTCCCGAGGGACTCCAAGGTCGTGGCCCTGTTTCGGTCACCCTCCGGCCGGAGCCGTAACGCTTCCAGGTAACTTGCCACCGCCTTGTCGTACCATCCCTGTTCGTGATAGACGGTGCCCAGGTTGTGGTGGCTCATCGCTCTTAAATGGACGGAGCCGGTATTGCCGAGACGTTTCACCACCTCCTCATAACACCGGCGTTTGCGGTCACTCCGGTTCATGAGGCCCCAGGCTTTGGCCTCATAGATCAGACTCAGGGCCTCCATATCCGCTTCGCCCGGGCCGCGCCATAACGCACGCGCTTGTTGCAGCAATTCCCGGCCTTTTTCCGGCTGTTCCTCAAAAACCGCCGAGCCTTGATATAGCCTTTGAAACGCCTCTTCCCGTCTTGCTTGGACGGAACTTGGAGCCCGCGCGATGTCCAGACTGAGCCGGTAGGTCCCCCGGTGATTGGGGTCTCTTGCGGTCAATTTCAAGAAATAGCCGCCTTCCTCCTGGAGGCGAAGGCACAGCCATTCGCGACCCCAATCACCCATATCGCTGTCCCACGCGATGACCGTATCCCCAAAGGGACCGATCAGTTCAATCTCCATGTCCACATGCCGTTGTCGCACCTCGATTTCCACGTAGGCGCCGGCAGGACTGTCGAACCGGTAATGATGTTCGTCCAGTTCCGGCGAAGAACGCTCGTGGACCGTGCCTGATTCAAGCTTGCGGGGACCATCGACGCAGGAAACCGAACACAAGAGCAGCGCCGTCAGTCCCAGGCAGGGCAGTCTATGGCAGTGCCTCGCGGGCATCGGACGCGCCGTGGAAAAAGCCATCTTGCCCATTACGGAAACGTCATGTCCAGGGTCACGCTGGAGAACTCCTCATATACGCCGTTTTGCTTCCCTTCAACAACCAACACATAGGGCCCGCTTCCACCGAGGTCAGTGACCAAAAAATTATGCGAAAGGTCTTCGCGTGGCCCGTCAAAAACCTGTTGGATATGGGTCTCGCCGGGGCCGGTCAAGCGCATGCGGTAGGCGGGGAGGTTGCGCCGTCCATTGGGAACCTGCACGGTCAAAACAAGAAGCGGCCTGCTCACCATAATCGGGATACCGGACGAACGCGTTACCGCGAGATTAATGTTCTCGGGTTGGGGTTCCGCTGAAAGCGAATTCTTCAGCGCGGCCAGGTCACGATTGGCCTGAAACCCCCAAAGCCCCAGCAACAGACAAGCCGCGGCCCACAGGAAATGGGTTCTCTGGAGCCACCGGCTCGTGCGCCGTTTCTCCTCCTTCCCCTTGCCGAAATCGGGTGTTTCCACCGTGGACGCGGGGGGTAACCGGTCTTGAAATTCGGCCCAGGCTGCTTCGACCTCCTCCGTTGCCTCCGGTGTGGGCTCACCGGCTTGCGGAAATGCGTTCAGGTCCCGCAGGACGCCCACAGCGTCCTCGTCAAAAAGCAGTTGCTCCCGCAAGGCCTCCGCCTCTTGTTCAGATAAGGCGCCCTGCCTATAGGCCAAAAGCTCATCTGGACCGGGCCCGGGCCCGGCCTCCTTTTTCAGGGTTTCCATCAGTTGTTTGAACTGTTCATCCAGATTCAGGTTTTCTTCAGTCATGTGTGCTTCTTTGGGATGCCTTCGTTAACGTCTACCCGTTAAATTTAGTTCTCCTTATCGGGGGCTGTCAACATTTCGGCCAACCGCTGCCGGCCTTGACTCAGTTGAGATTTGACCGTATCCACCGAAATGTTCAGTGTTTCGGCAATATCCTTGTATTTCATTCCTTGACCAAGCCGCAGGACCAGGCATTGCCGCATTCGGGGCGGTAATCTATCGACCGCCTGCCGCAGCCGGCTTGAATGTTCCTTGTCAATTAATTGGTCCAGTTGGTTTTGGGCCGGGGCGGCCGGCGGTTGTTCCTGGTCGTCCAAGGAGTAGGTCTGTCCTTCCCGCTTGGCCGTATGCAGTTGGCGAATTTTGTTTTTCCAGGTGCTGACCACAATGGTCTGCAGCCAGGTGCGAAATGCGGCTTCTTCCCGAAACTGGTCCCGGGCTTCATAGGCGCGCAGAAATACATCCTGGGCCAGTTCCCCGGCTTCTTCCCGGGCAAAACCCCTGTTCAGGAAGAAACTTAGAACGGATGGGAAGTATTTCTTATACCTTTCTTCAAATCCTTCGGGAGTGTTCACGGATGCGTCCGATGCTTCTATGAATTGATCGGTAAAAGATAAACCGACATTGATTGGCTCGGTACATCCTAACACAGCCGGATCTTTTTGAATAGCAGTACCCGTTTTGCTCGTATGATCCCATTCCTTAATGAGATCATGGTTTTACCCAATCCAGGTTTACTTTTCCCTCCGAATTTCCCCCATATTGTCTTACCTGACTCGTTGGTGTAAAAGAACAGCCTTGTGTACATTCTTACTGGTTGCCGTTTCAGTCCATCGGACATGGGCACTCCGGTCAATTTGCAAGAGGCCCTCGGCCCAATAACAGTTTCCCCCGGGATCTTGCCAGGCAATGCGCAATGCAACCGCATAAGACTGACTTATCAGATGATAAGTAAATTTGTGGATGTCAAGCCTGGGCTCGTTGTCGGCTCCATAGTCCTGTTTCAGCACGTGACGCGCTCCTTGAGTCGCAAGGCGGTGCACCTCCCGGCAGGGTTGGGCATCATCTCTATGGCCGCGCCAAAGCAAAAGGATGCTGCAAACCAGTAACATCGCCCCATAAGCGAAGTAACGCCTATTCATTAGCTACCGCCTGTCCGGGTCATCGATTTCGCTAACCATGGTCTACAAATCGGTTTCATGCATGATCTCCTTTCGTATGATTGGATTCCGTTTCACCATGCTTAACCCTGAAGACACTGGTTTTCGATTTTTGGGTGGGGTGTTTTAATTTTTTTTGACCCTTTTTCAAAACCGCGTGTCTGAAAACAACAATATCCGGATGCTCTATCCATACGCTCGCGCCAAATCCGGGTCGACTATTATGAAAAAGAGGTTACTTATGAACTGGAAATGTACTGCTCTTCTCGTCCTTTTCGCCGGAATGCTGCTACCGGCCCTGACCCAACCGGACGATCTCGACTACCTGGCCTATGCCCAAACCAACCAGGGTGATTACCCTTTGCCCGAGGATATCGAGGACCTGGTGGGTTCGATTCCCAAACATCTGGTCAAGCTTCGCTGGGGCGACTATAGCGGCAACAAAATCCGCGTGGGTGTTCTGGAGGTAGAGAACACCACCAAACTGGCGACCTATAATGAGGAGGTGGAAGGAGAGAAGGCGCTGGAGGCCTCGATCTCGGAAAAAATGATTCCCCTGAACGCCATCAATACGATGGTCACGGATACCATGGTGGGTTGCGGCCGCTTTTACATGGTTGAGCGCGAAGTTATGGATCAGATCCAAAAAGAACAGGCCTTGGGCCGGGGCGGCGAAACCACATCGCAAACCCGCGCAAAGAAAGGCCTCATGCTCGGCGCCCGATATATTTTCAAAGCGGCCATTACCGAATACGAACCCAAATATAAGGGGTCCGGCGGCGGTTTAGGATTGCGTGGCATCGGCGTGGGCGCCAGAAAGGATTGGTCCATGGTGGCCATGAGCTTCCGCTTGATCGATTCGCAGAGTACGCAAATCACCTGGTCCACCCAAATTCAAGTCATGGTCGCGGCCAAGGGCCTGGGCGCCGTTGGTAGAAAAAGTGGAAAAGCAGCAGGCGCGGCCTACAGTTACAACAACTCACCAATCGGCAATGCCGTACGAGTCGGCATCAACTATGGTGTCTACGAACTGGTCAAGGCAATCGGTGAGCAGCCCCTGGAAGGCAAGGTCGTCGGCCAAAGAGGCAAGCACATCATCGTTAATTTAGGCCGGGACGAGGTCAGCGTGGGTCGCAAATTGCGCGCCTTTGCACAGGGCGAAGAGTTTACCGACCCGGATACCGGCTTGTCCCTTGGCGCTGAGGAAGAGGAAGTGGGTCTATTGGAAGTCGTCCGGGTCATGGACAGGTTTTGCTACACCGAACCGGATGGCTTCGATGGGGAAGACCTGGTACGCGGGGACAGGGTCCAGTCCGATGTTCTGGAGCCCAGCCTCCGTTTCGCCGCGACCTGGGAAGGGCCGAAGCCCAAGTTCAAAAACCCCTGGAAGAAAAGGCAGGAAAAGAAAAAGAAACAGCGCAACGAGGAACTGAAAAGGCAACAAAATGAAGCCAAAGAACGCAAGACCCTGATCACTGATATAGGGGGCAATCAATGAAGCAGCAACTGGGCGCCTACCGGTTGCTGCGGGTGTTGGGCCGGGGCGGCATGGGCACGGTCTACGAGGCCCATGACCCCCGTCTGGACCGGCACGTGGCCGTCAAACAACTCTCAGACCATGTTTCCGGCGATCCCAATATCAAGCAACGCTTCCTGCGCGAGGCCAGAAGCGCGGCGGGCCTGAACCACGCCAATATCGTCGCCGTCCACGCCATCGAGGAAGCGGACGGCGCCGACTTCATTGTCATGGAGTTGGTTGAAGGAGAGTCCCTGGCCGCCCTGCTCAAACGGGAAGGACGCCTGCCGGCCGCACACGCGGCCGGCATCCTTCGCGATGTGACCGCGGGTCTGGCCGCTGCCCACGACAAGGGTATTATTCACCGCGACATCAAACCCGGCAACATCATGATTACCAAGAAGGGCAACGTCAAACTGGCCGATTTCGGGATTGCCGCCACCATCGGCGTCGGCGAGAAGTTGACCGCAACGGGTCAACTGGTGGGCACACCGGGCTATCTCTCGCCTGAAAGTTGCCGCGGCGAGGCGGTGGACCACCGCGCCGACATTTTTGCCCTGGGTATTGTCTTCTACGAAATGCTGTCGGGCGTCAGCCCCTTCCAAAGCGACAGTCCGGTTGACATGATCCGCAAGATCGCCGAGGCCCGTGTCCCCGACATCGACAGCCTGGTGGTGTTGGACGACGAACCCAAAGAAATCCTGGCCAAAATGATCCAGGGCGAACCCGGCGACCGCTTTGCCGATTGTCACGGCCTGATCGACCGGTTGGATGCCTACCTGATTGCCCGGGGCGACCGGAAAACGGTCCGCGCCACTCCGCCCGTAGTCGTCAAAAAAAGCCCCGCTTGGAAGCCGTTTCTCCTACCCCTTGCCGCTGCCGTCGCGCTGGTGGTTGCCGGGTTGATGATCCGGCAGGTGGTCCGGTCCATGCCTGCCGGCCCGGATCTTGAGGACAAGCCCGCAACCGGACGATCCTCCCTCCAAGATGCCCGGAACGGTAAAGCGGCTTCAAGTACAGCAGACAATGGCGTAGCCGGTGACCGGCTACCGGATCGCAACGGCCTGGATTCGAAACCGGAAACGCCCGGCTCTGTGCATCATCCGCGGCAACCCGCAAGGGAACTTCCCGGGGAAAATGCCGATATCAATGAGGACCCCGATGACATCGAGGGAATAGAGTTGCCAAAACCCGAGGACGTTTTCGGCCCTGAGATCGCGGAATCCGATAACGGTCTTCATACCCCAAAGGTGAAAAGCGATCCTACCGCAATGGCGCGTAGTCCCGGCAGGGTGGAAGCAATCAGACAAAGCGGAACATCGGTCGCGCCCATCGGGTCGAAGGCGCCGGTCCGAAAGGGCCCTCCCAGGGTTGCCCTAAGGATCGAGGCAGAAGACCTGAGCCCCTTTGTCGAGCACAAACTGTGGACTTTTTTTGACACCAACGTCTATAGCCCGGTTAAAACGCCGTTGCCTGACGGCGAGGTGCATACCAGGCGCTTCTTGTCGACCGCCGCCCATCATGCGGAGATCGTAGTTCAGGCCACGGTGCGCGCCATGAGCGGGCGTCAGGTGGGAGCGGAAACCATGCAAGAGGGTTGGTTACATGTGGAGGCCTGGCGTGCGGGAGAACTTTTCGGTCTGGGATGGAACTGGGTTCGCCCCATCGAGTGGAACAGTATGACAAGAGAAACGGCCGTTTCCCACGCGTTGAGGGGATTTCAGGTGCATCTCAACTCCAGAACGGGCAGCGATGACATCGGCGCCCGCGAAGCCCCGGTCATCGCCATTACCGGCAAGGGCGACTGGAAGTTCCTGTCATCCGTGGAAAACCTGTTGGCGCAGAAGTTGGAAAAACGAGACATTCCGATACTCTATGGCTCTCAGGTCGGTGTAGCTACCGGCGACCCCATTGAGGAATTGGCCGAAAGAGGCGCCGAATACGTGATTCAACTTAGCGCGGAGCAACTTCCCTTCGACGACAGCAAGTCCGAAACCCTTTACCAGGTGGTCTTCTCCTGGCGCTATTACCACGTTGCGGACAAGACCTGGCAACCCCTCAACCCGAAGGCGATGACCATCGACTTTACCCGACTGAACCTGAAAGATCTGGCAGAGGAGCGAGCGGGAAGCATCTACCGTAAATTGAAGCGGGGATACAACCTTTTCTAAGGCCGCCGACCGGTTCAAACTTGAGAAAGACACCGGAAATATCCAGTATGAAGAAGCTCACGGGGCTCTGGTCCCGTGAGCTTTTTTTAGGATGAAGGTCATGACAAACACCGGGGATGTTTACCCCCCTCACGCTCTGTGACCGGTATGGGGCGCCTTCCACGAGTTATTCTTCCAAAACCAGGCGGAACCCCACGTGCTTCTCCTCGCCGCTGATCCCGGAGGCAAAACGATTGGTACAACTGCATTTCTCCTCCGGGTTGACATAACTGCCCCCCCGCAACACTTTATAGGCGCCCTTCTTGGGACCCTTGGGATCGGTCATCATTTCACCGGCCGGGTAGTCGGCATACCAATCACGCACCCATTCCCACACGTTACCATGCATATCGAAGAGGCCATAGGCGTTGGGCTTTTTTCCTGCTACCGGGTGAGTTCCGCCGGTTTCCCCCTCGCCGAACCAGCCGACCTCTTGCGGATTACCGGGAAAAAACTCCTCCGATCCGCCGCGGCACGCGTATTCCCACTGGGCTTCAGTGGGGATATTGAGTCCGGGCAAGTTCAATTTCTGTTGCAGTTTCACGAGGAAGGAAATCACATCGCGGTAATTGACCGTATCGACCGGGCGTGCATCGTCGCCCTTGAAGTGGCTGGGGTTCTTGCCCATCACCGCAACCCACTGCTTTTGGGTGATTTCGGTTTTGCCGATCCAAAAGCCGCGGGTGAGGACAGCGGTAAAGGGTTTTTCATCCACTTTCAGCGCGCTGCTGCCCATGGTAAAGCGGCCGGCAGGCACCCAGACCAGCGTCAAGGGGACGCCGCCCGGCAGTGTCAGGGTTTTCTCCATGCCGGCGGGGTAGGACGGGCCCGGTTCGATCGCGGGCTTGTTTTTTTCGGGTTCCATAAAGGGTTTGCTTCGTTCGGGTTGATCCGTGCTGGAAAAAGAAAAATCGGTATACTGGAACCCAAGTGTGGCCCCAAGAACAGTGGCCGCTGCCATGGTGGGTTTCAGCCAGGGCCGCTTGGGCTTCTTGTGCAGGAGGTCCCCGGGGATGGACAGGGTGGTGGATTTCGGAGTGCACTCCGGGGCGCGGGGCGCAAACAGCAAGCCGCCGGGCACCCTGGAATAAAGCACTGGGGTGCCCCACTCGGTGCCGCGTTCGTCCAGGGCGTGAATAGCCAACCTTCCTTCCACGACCGCGGTATCCACGGGATCACCCGCGGCAAGGCGGCGGTAGAAGGTCTCGCCGAACGCAATGGCGGCGCGGTCCGAAACCGGATACTGCATGGCCAGCACGGCGGGCAGGCCGCCCATGACCAGGGCGGCGGCCACCCCGGCAAAGGCATTGACGCCGCTGGTATCGTTTTGACCCGTTTGGCAGGCGTTCAGGAAGACCAGGCGGATGGTGCGAAAGTCCTTGAGAAACGTGGCCAGCCGTTCGCCGGAAACGGGATCGCCGAGGCCGTCGCCGTTTTCGAAATAGAGCAGTCCCTGAGCCCTGATCTGGTCGAAACCACCGTGGCCCATGAAGTGCAGCACGTGATAATCGCAAGTCAGCAGGCGTTTTCTGAGACCGGGCAGGTCGGCGTGTTCGAAATAGTCGATTTTGACCGAGGGATGGGTACACCAGGCGGCGCGAACATGCTCGCGTTCCGCCTCCAGGTCCAGTTCCGATAAATCCGTGGGAGCGGCGACCAGGGCCAGAATGCGCAGGCGTTCGGGCAGGGGGTTGCCGCCCTCGGGCCTGGGCACCGCGGGATAGCGGACCACGGGTGACTTTCGGCTCAGGCTGAGAAAGTCCGGGGGATCGGGGCGGTACAGGTATTCCCAGGGTAGACTGAAGATGCGGGCCAGGTCCGGGTGCCGGGGGTCCTGCTTGATTACCAGCCGGAGGCCGCGGCCCTTGCCTTCCACGCGGCCCAGGCTTTCTTCGTACCGGCTTTTGATTTCCCCCTGAAACAGGGCCGTGTAGAGTAATTCACCGAACCGTTGCAGCGAAAGCCGGGTCCATTCTTCTTCCTTCTTCGATTGAATATTGCGGAACCAGGGCACCGTGCCTTGCCCTGCCGTGGACGGTAGCTGACCGCGCCGTCCCAATTCCCCCATCAGGTTATTCAGTTCACGGGGGTCGAACGGCGGCTGAAAAACACCCTCGCCCTGACCCGCGGGCGAATCGACCACCTGTACCGCATAACCCTTGGGCCCGGCGGCCCCGATGCGAATGATGAAATCCTCGTAATGCACTTTGTCCTCCCTGAAGCATGGCAAAGCCCGGCAGCGTTCCCACTGCCGGGCAATCCTGTCTTTTCGATATCAATAACGAATGCTGCCGCTGAGCACATAGTCGATGTTGCTGTAACCATCCAAGCCCACGATCTTCTTCGCACCCACATTGATCACAAACGAACCCAGATAGTAATCGTAAAGAATGCCCGCTGACGAGAAATTGGAATCCAGACCTGGATCCCGGCCGTTGAGTTCCTGGCTGGTTTCAAACAGCGTGGCTTCCACATTCAGGGCGCCGCGCGAGCCGATGGGCAAGCCGTAAAGAGCTGAAAGACCGGTGACCGAATTCTCCAACAAACCTGCTTCCGTCACCTGATGCATCAGACCCAGGTTCAATACGCTGCCGTTCTTGTAGTTCCGGTAGCCCGTTAGGAAGAGATTGAAGGAACGCCCGTCGCTCTCGCTGTATTTATCGGACAGAAACAAATAGCTGTAACCCGCACCGGCGCGCGCGTCGAAGCCGGCCAGGCCAAACGATTTTTCAAGGGAAAGACTGATGGTGCTGTTGGCAAGATCATCGCTTTGGTCGAGCGCGAGTTTGTTGTAGAAATAATTGCCGTTGAGCGTGAAGCCGGAACCCCACGCGTGGGTGTATCCCAACAAGGCCGAGGACGATCTGCCCTCCACCCCGTTGAAGTCAAAATCGCCGACCCCCAGGTTGGTGCCGAACTGGTTGAAGGTGATGCCCCGGGAGGCGCCTTCCTCCTTTTGCACCTCCTTCGGCGTCGCGCGATTGGCGGTCATGCGGAACTGAATCGATTGAAGCGCTTGTTGGACCACCGGGTCGGTGGGGGTTCCCACGGGAACCCCGTTGACATAGTCGCCGTAGCCGCAGATATTGTTGACATACTCGGCATACTCGAAGACCCGCCCGGTATCGGTCAGGTCGAACGACTGATCATCCACGGTCAGAATATAATTGCTGGTATTGAGCTCGAAACGAATGGGCCGGCAGGCGTTGATGGTATAGCCGAAGCCGTCGGCATTGACGAAACAGTCGGACACCGGGGCTCCCGAGGCTCTCAAGAAGTCGCAGAGGTCGTCATCTTGCGCATACGCGGGGATGAGGACGGCCATCAGAAAAATGATCTTTGTTTTAGTTGGAAACATTATATACCTCACTTTGAATACCAATAAAAAAGCGTACTGTTTCTTCAGAAACCAAAATGGCAAAATGGGTGGTTGTACCCAGTCACTTTTTTGATTCATCTCCTCGACGACACGTCATTGGCCGGACCGCAACCTGTTTGGAGCATGCGGAGCCCGACGTAAATGGGAAATATGCGCGGTGTACCTAACCCATTTACCACTGACCGTTTCTAAAGGTCTCAGAAAGTTCTCTCCCGGAGGATTTCGGACATAGCCCGCCGGTGTTATCGCCGGGGGGGCCTCCGACGTCATATTGCCTTTGTTTTCGGAGACCGCGATTGCGTTTTCTGAGCAAACATAGGGGACAGCAGCTTTCCACGTTGTCAGAAATTAGGAGATTTCCATGCGCCGAATATTGTCATTTTCTATAGCCCTCTTGTGCCTGCAAATTGCACGGGCCGGCCTTTCGGTACCTCACATCACCCCGGAAAACGGTGATTTCGAAACCCTGATCTACTTTGTCAATACCTCGGAAAGGCCGCGTAGCTTTTCCATCACCCCATATGATGCAACCGGAAACTCAGGAACCGATATCCAATTGACCCTGGCTGGAAACGAGGTGCGCGCCATCACGCCCCGGGACTTGTTCGGGGTCGGGGAGGTTGCTCACTTCGATTTTGAAGACAACGGGGTCATCCGTGCTCTTCTCCGCTACAGGGCAAGAAACGGCGGTTCCCTAAACGCGCATGTGCTGCCGGAGAGGAACCCGTCCTTTTCCTTTCGCCTGCAAACCGGCGGCCGGGCATGGATTTGGGATGCCTTTGCCCTGGTCAATAAAGGCGCTTCGGCGGCAACCGTGACCATTGCTCAGTTCGATGAATCCGGGTCCCTGTTGGCGGAAAAAACCTGGACCGGGATCGACAAGAACCGGAAACTGCTGGTGGTGCTTTCCGATGATTTTGCCCATCGCCCCGGCGCCCGGTATGACATCGCCAGTGACCAACCCGCCAACCTGATTGCCTTGCGTGGCACGAACGACCCCAGCCGCGGCGAAATCATGTACCAAGCCCAGCCAACTCCCGACGCGGGCGGCGCCGCCCGTCTTTGGATTCCTCATGTAGCTTCGAGCGGTTCGGATTTTAGTTCGCTGATTGTCCTCGAAAACCTGTCCGAGAGCGCACAATCCCTTACCTTGCAACCTTATACCGGGACCGGTGTGCCGCTCGCTCCGATTACGGTCGAGGTGGCGGCCGGCGAAACCCGCGAACTGGAACCGTTAACCATTGACGCGTCGATCAGTCATTTCAGTTATGTTCCGACCTCCCCACTTCGGGTACGGTTTGGTTATCGCCGCGCTGACGGTGCCGGCATGACCGCCTTGCTGCAAACGAGTCCCGGCGCTCGCGGCTACACTGCCCCGGCCGGCGCGCAAACCGTCTCCTGGGACGGCTTCGCCATTGTGAATACAGGGGAAAGCAGCGTGGATGTCACCGTGGCTTACTACGGTCCCTCGGGAAGCCTGATCGGGGAAGAGGTTATCGGCAACCTGGCCTCTCACGCCAAGGCATTGGTCGTCCCCGAACAGATCTTCGACCTTGTTCCCGACGGTTATTACCGGATTACTGCCGACGGCAAACTGGGTGTCGTTTCCTTGCGCGGGTCAAGGGACAGCACGGTTTTGTTCGGCAACCCGGCCCTTCCGGACCAATTCATCGACCTTGGGAACCGGAACGTTGTCAACCTTTGGGAAAACCCGGAAGCGATTTTAGCGATTACTCCCGATACCGTTTCCTTAACCAAAGAAGTAACACCGCCGGATACCGGTTCCGTCATGGTTGGCAGCGAGACCACGCCCTTTTTGCGCCGGGTGGATTCCGTGGTCGACAGGGGCAACTTCTACGAGTTGGCGACAACCCGGGTCTCCTTGGAAGAAGTGGTTAAGGAGGGCAGCCTGTATGCCGCTTTCGACATTACGGAAGACAGCTTGCCCACGCGAAAAACCTCATCCCGGGTGCAGTTCACCAGCGGCGCTTCGCTAACCGTCAACGCCGATGTTACCGTCTCCCCGTCTCTCCGCCCCATCATCGAGTGGGATACTTCCGACGACGAAAGCGATCGGGTGCGCCTGAGCGCGGTGGGCAGCCTGGATATCGGCATCGCCGCCGAGATAAACGGTACGACGCAAGGCAGCCTCCATTGGGACAAAACCGTGCTCGATACCAATCTGGGCACCGACGTGTATTTCATCGGCTGGTTGCCCGTTGTCGTGTCTTGGGACCTGATGATCGAGGCCAGGGCGGAACTGAACGGTAACGCGGAAGGCAACCTGCGTTGGTCATCGGGCGCCGATTTTCGGGTAGAAGCCGGTATCGAGCGCATATTCGATGAAGACGGCGGCTGGGAAAGGAACCACGAGACCACATTGGCCCTCCGACCGGTGGAGAAATTCTTCAATGTCACCGCTGACCTGACCGCCCGCTTTGTCATCACCCCCAGACTGGAAGCCAAAGTCTATGATGTGGCCGGACCCTTTCTCTCCTTTGGCGGGTACACGCGCGGTAACCTGGACCTGACCGACCGGCGTTATGAATTGGGCGTGGGTTTGGCCGCCGATCTGGGTTTTGTCCTGGATGCGCCGATCCTGGGGTTGGATCAGGATGTGAACCTGAGGGTTCTGGATCGCTATTGGAAGGTGGAGGAAGGGGACCTTGAAGGCACCGGTGTATTGAGCGGCCTGGTCAAGGATGCCTTCGACGGATCGCCGCTTGAAGGGGTCTTGGTGGAAATTCGCCGGTCCGACAGCGGGGAACTTTCCGGCTTCACCACGACCGGCGCATCCGGCCAGTTTGAGATGGTTTTGTCGGCCGGGGAACAATACGACGCAACGCTTTCAAAAACCGACTACCGGGAGGCAACCTACCGTAACATTGCCATCGAAACCGGAGAGACGGTCTTTCTGGAAACCGTTTTGCAAATCGCGGAGGTGTACGCGGGCGCCGGCAATATTTCAGGCTCCATTACCAATGCACTTGACGGAACCGGGGTCAGCGGTTTAACCATCCAATTCCGTGGGGGTATCAACACCTTTGAGGGATCGGTGGTTGCCTCGACAACGACCGGCAGCCGGGGTTTTTACCAACAGAACGATTTGGAAGCGGGGCATTACACCGCCGAGGCATCGGGTGACGGCTACAGCACCGTCTTCTTTACAGTTGTCTGTCTGGGAGGCCGCGTCATCGGCAACCAGGACGCCACTATTATCCCGCTGTTGTCAGAGGGAGAAACCCGGATTGTTTTGACCTGGGGAGTCACACCGTACGACTTGGACTCCCACCTTACCGGTCCCTCGGCTTTCGGCGACAGGTTTCACGTCTATTTCGGCAATAAATTTTATTCGGATAACCTGACGAGAGCCAACCTGGATCGGGATGACCTTGTCAGCTTTGGTCCGGAAACCATTACTATCGAAAGGCAAACGGACGGTGTCTACCGATATTATGTCCATGATTACTCGAACGGTGGATCGGGAACCAGTACCGGTTTGTCCAACTCCGGAGCCCGAGTTGAGGTTTACCGCGGCGGGACCCGAGTGGGTAATTTCATTGTACCACCCAACCGGGTGGGGACTTTATGGCATGTGTTCAACTTGTCCGGTGATGTCATCACACCGGTCAACACCATGACCACGAACTATGACATCACCAAGACTGCACACGAGTTGGATCTTGGAAACCTGCCCGTCAAATCACGGTAACGAGCGACCCGGCCGAGAGGCCGGGTCCTGTGAGAATTCGGCGGCGGCCCGGGCACCATGCCGTGATCCAACGAGAATCAACGGGTACCCTATACGGCGAAAATCCGGCCTGGAAACCGGCTCCTACTTTTATAAAGGCGCGTTTAGGGTGCAAAAAGCAGCTCAACGTCAAGCAGTTCTTCCAATCGGAGTTCTGCCCCATTTCCTTCTTCTACCTGGAGATGTTGACACGCCGAGACGCCGCTCCCAAGGAAACCGTGCTGCCCTATTTGATCTACTGCTTCGGCAACCGGGGCTACCGCAT
>JASJCB010000340.1 GCA_030066195.1 Acidobacteriota bacterium | reverse complement strand
GACACCTGCCGCCGAAAGTAAACCGGGTAAGTTTACTCTTGGCTTTTTAGAAAAAAGGTCGATAAATGTCACAGTACCCTGAAGCCTGTTTGACATTACGTCCACGGGGTGTTAGGGTTTCGTGTAGTACAAGGTTTTTTAGCCGGTTGGGTGATGAGCAGCCGTTTTTCAATCAAGTTCTACGGTGTACGGGGATCGATACCAACCCCGCTGACAGGTCCGGACGTGACCGAAAAGCTGGAAGCTGCCTTGGAGCTTGCGGAACCGGGCGATCTTGCGGATGAGCAGAGCCGCAAGGATTTTATCGCCAAACTACCGGTTCACATCAAGGGCAGCATCGGCGGCAACAGTTCCTGCGTGGTTGCTCAGGTGGACGATCACCTCATCATCTTCGATGCGGGCACCGGTATTCGCGTGCTGGGCCTGGAACTCCTGCAACGCGAATTCGGCAAGGGGAAAGGCAAGGCGCATCTGGTGTTCAGCCATACCCACTGGGACCACATCATGGGTTTGCCCTTCTTCGGTCCCTTGTTTGTTCCCGGCAATCAGTTCAAGCTCTGCGGGGTTCATTCCGACCTGGAAACCCGGTTGCGCGGCCAGCAGAAGTTCCAGTACTTTCCCGTCAGCTTCGATGTCTTCGGCTCCGACATCCAATTCGTCGATTTCTCCAATAAAGACAGTTACCAAATCGGGGACGCACGCCTTACCTGGCGGGAACAGTACCATCCCGGCAAATCCTTCGCCTATCGCTTGGAACACATGGGTCGTTCCGTCATCTACGCGACCGACGCCGAGTACAAAGACCAAACGCCCGAGGGCCTTAAGGAAACCGCTGATTTCTTCCGCGGCGCGGACCTGGTGATTTTCGATTCCCAGTACACCCTTGTGGAATGCCTGGAGAAGGAAGACTGGGGACACAGCTCTACCTTTATCGGCATCAAGCTCGCCCTGCAAGCCGGGGTGCGTAAAATGGCCTTCTTCCATCACGAGCCCACCTATACCGACTTCCGCTTGATGAAGATTCTGGAAAGCTCCCGCGAGTTCAAAGAGATGATTGCCCCATTCAACCCGCTGGAATTGGTACTGGCCGTGGAAGGCAGGCAAATCGACCTGTTGGCGGGCGATGGAATCTCCGATGACCAGGAAGCCGAGGCGGAGCAGGTCAGTAACTGACCCCAAGGTAAGCTTATGCTGATCAAAGACCTTTGGGAACTGGCCGAGATCATCGGCGGGCACGTGGACAATCCCCGCTATTCAGGACCGGTGGAGCATATTCAAACCGACACGCGGCTTACTTTTCGCCCGTCCACGGTCTTCATCGCACTCAAGGGGCCGCATTACGACGGCAGCGCCTTTCTGGTCGAGGCTCGGAAGGCCGGCGCTCGGGCGGCCGTGGTCTCCGAAAGTTTTCGGGGCGATGTAACGGGTCTGGACCTCGTTCGCGTCTTCGAACCCTTGCGCGCTTTGCAGGCTCTGGCCGCCCACCATCACCGCTCCCTGAAGATACCCACGGTGGCGGTCACCGGCAGCAACGGCAAAACCATCCTCAAGGATTTCCTGACCGCCATTCTGAACAAGGATCGCTTCACCATGGCGAGCCCCGGCAGCTATAACAGCCAGGTGGGCGTGGCCCTTTCTTTGCTCCGGTTACGATCCGAGGCGCGCCTGGCCGTGATCGAGGCCGGCATCTCCCGCGAGGGTGAAATGGACGCTCTGGCCGATATGATCCGGCCCGATTTCGGCATCCTGACCAATATCGGCATGGCCCACTTCGAGGGTTTCGGCTCGCAACGCGGCATTGCCTCGGAAAAAATGAAACTGTTCCGTCATTTGGGCCCCAAGGGCTGGTTGCTGTTACCCGACGACCCCAACCTGGACATGGAAGCCGTCCGGCAACTGCCCTGTCCCCATTACCTACGCGGCAAGGACGCCGCCCTGCCTCGCATCACCCATGTTCGCGCCGAGGCCGAGGGCGTTTCCGTCTGCACGGTTCGTTTCCCCGATGACGCAACCCATTACCTGACCCTAGGCATCGACGCCTCCTTCCGCCAGGTGTTCGCCACCATCGAAACCGGGTTATGCGCCGCCTGGCTTTTGGGCATTTCGCCAGGGGTGATGATCGAGGCGGGATCTCATTTCAGTTTGCCGCAAAACAGGATCGAGATCTGGAAATCACCCGTCGGTTCTGTCCTTGCCAACGACACCTATAGTTCCGACCCGGTCTCGGCTCGATCCTGCCTGGCCGTTTTCGATCATTACCCCGGCAAGCGCAAAATCTTCGTCTTCGGCGGCATGAAGGAATTGGGCGCCAAGAGCGCCTACGAGCACCGCATTGTCGGTGAGGCAGCAGCACGCCGCCAGGTGGATTTGTTTCTAACCGTGGGCGAACTGCCGAAACCGGCCGTGACCATCTTCAAGGAACGCAGGCCGGGAGCACAGGTGAAAAATTTCCCCGGCGTGGCCGCGCTCACCGATTACGTTGCGGATGCCGCCGGTGAAAACGACGTGATTGTCGTCAAGGGTCCGCGAGAGCTGAAAATGGATCAGGTGGCGATCCGCTTCAAGGCCCGGCTGACGCAAACCGTTTACTATATCAACCTGTCCCGGATCCACCATAACCTCATGGTCTTTCGCGGTCTCATCCCTCGTGAAACCCGGGTCATGGTGATGCTGAAAGCATTTGCCTACGGCACCGATGCGGGCCACGTGGCGCGGTTCCTCCAAAACCACGTGGACTATTTCGGGGTGGCCTATACCAAGGAAGCAGTTGCCCTGCGGCGCGGCGGAGTTACCAGTAACCTGCTGGTTCAGCTGGTGGGCATGGGTGATGTGGAAGAAGTGGCCGCGCTGTCGCTGCAACCCGTCGTCTTCGACATCGAGACGGCGCGTGCGCTGTCCCGGGCGGCGGTGGCGGCCGATCGGCATGTGAAGGTGCACCTGAAGGTAGACACGGGTATGGGACGTTTCGGGGTGTTCGTGGAGGACCTGGCCGAATTGGCAGGCTCGGTGCAGAAGTTGGACAACCTGGAAATCGAAGGATTGATGACGCATTTTTCCAGTGCCGACGATCCGGCCGGAGATCCCTTTACCAACCGCCAAATCGAACTGTTTATTAAAGCGCGAGAGATTTTGGCGCAAATGGGCATTCACCCTCCGTTGGTCCATGCCTCGGCAACCGCCGGCGCGGTGCGCCACCCCTCGGCGCATTTCAGCATGATCCGCTTGGGGCTGGGCATGTACGGCATCTATCCCAGCGAGGCGGTCGCGCGTGAAATCGAACTGCAATGCCCCGTGGCCCTGGTCAGCCGCATCGGCAGCCTGAAAAAATACCCCAAGGGTTACCCGGTAAGCTACAACCGGCGATTCACCACCAAGCGGGAGAGCACCATCGCCTTTATCCCCATGGGTTATCACGACGGCCTGAGCCGCGCCTTGAGCAACAAGGGCTACGTGCTGGTGCATGGTAAGAAGGCACCTATTGTGGGTGCCGTCTGCATGGATTTCACCCCGGTCGATGTTACCGGCATTCCGGATGTGGCGGTGGGAGACCCGGTCCTGATCTTCGGCGAATGGCAGGGTTGGTCGGTCAGGGTAGAGGAACTGGCGAAAATGGAGGGAACCATTCCTTACGAAGTATTGTGTCGTCTGTCGGACCGTATTCAACGGATCTATCTTCTGGATGAAGAGTAGTTGCAACTCAGCGGGTCCGAATAGTTGCCGATCCCACTTGATTCTTTGCGGGAAGACATGACTTTACTTGATCAGCTTGGTATCTTCAAAAGCAGAGGCCCAGCCGAACCAGAACGCTCTATGAGCCGGCAGCCGTTTAAGTACCGTTCCCGCCGGCGAGACCAGGGCGTGTTCGTTGACTTCCCAGACACCGCCGTTTTTATCCCGGGCTCGGGTGCCGTCCCAGGATTCGAAATCCAACGAGCCCCGTTCATAAACCCTGGCCGCCCCGGATTTATCGGTCAGGATGACAAAGCGGACATTGCCAAGTTGGTTCTGATAGATCGGTTTCTTTTTGAGGAACTTAACCGATACGGCCATGGAGCCGGGAACATCTTTGAAGACAAGGCCCAAGACCTCAGCCTTGTTTTTCAAGCGGCGATCGCGTTTTGGTACGCTGAACATTAACTTATCGGTTGCGAAGTACTGACGATAGGCCTCACCCTCGTCATAGTTTCGGTCGTAACCCGTGTTCAGGTCCAGTACCTTGGTATCCGGGTGGCGCCGCCGCCATTCTCCCCAGGTCGTGGTGACCACGCTCAGTCGCGGCAGCTCGATATTCTGCCCCACTAACGGACCGATGACCGGTTTGCCCCACAGGGTATTCCACAAGGAAAAGGTTTCCTGATCGTACATCAGTTTGTTGGAACGGTAGAGAAAACCGCTTGTCCCCATCTGATGGACCTTTCCGCCGACCGTGGTTTTGTACAGGATCATGGTGCCGCACAAGGTGCAATAGACGCCGCAGACCGGCTCACCGCCCACCGTGTCCACGAACATCTCGTGCCAACCCAGGATGCGCTTGGGGTAGGCGCGCGCATCGCCGTTGACGCTGAGGGCAAAGACCACGTGATCGTCTTCCAGGTAACTCGCCTCTGCCGCCGTGATCATCTTGGGATTGCGCAGGGGCGGGATGCCGTCGCGGACCACGCCGCCCCAACGCACCTCGTCCAGCCGGATGGTAGTGGGTCGATCGCGACCGAAGTAACGGCGGAAGGTGGGGTCGATATTGGAAAAAAGGGCTGCCTTGAAATCGGCATAATCAGGATGTTCCGGGCGTTTCTTGCGCCACCACCAGACATACCACTCATCCAAGCCGCCGGTGAATTCACGGCCGGTCTTTTCCACCAGCATGCCGAAGATCTGCTGCTTCAGCTTGGGATCGGGCGCGAAGTTACCTGCTTCCAGCATAATGGGGATATAACTCTCGTGCCATTTTCGGCCGATTTCCCGCATCAATTTACGTCGCTCGGTGATATCTTGGGCGGCCAGAAGCTTCAGGAAATGAAGGCCGCTGAGTTCGGGTTGACGTTTTTTCTTCAGGGCGGTTGCCGGTACTGCCGATAGGACAATCAGCAGAAGAATGACGGTAGGTCTCATAACGATCTCCGTATCGATCGGGACTGCACCCGATTTTATGCCAACCACGACATCGTATTTAGTCTAACACGGGATGCTGCAACGCATACGGAACAGATCAAATTTAGGAGAAAATGGAATCAAAGGGGCTTACTGCCAATTTTTTATTTCTTTACATGCACCTTTTTATATTCTGATTCGTTCATTATTTTAGTCGTGTATGTAACCCTTTTGCGAACCGGACAGTTCAGCCTTTTGACACGTTCACGTGTGTGCCTGTGATAAAAAAACGTATTCGCCATCGTCAAAAATAGAACCACAGCTAATAAGGGAGATAGATTCATGTCCGCGCGCTTGCAACTGCCGGTTGTCCTTGCTTTCTGCTTGGGAGCATGGGCCGGGGGCCCCCCGGAGGACCTGCGGAAGAGTGTTCCGCATCGTATTACAAAAGCAACTTCCGATATCAAGATTGACGGCGTGCTTGAAGAGCAGGCCTGGAAAGACGCATTGAAGCTGGAATTAAAGTATGAGGTTCGCCCCGCCGAGAATCTGCCGCCGCCCGTCAAGACCGAAATGTTCCTGGCTTTTTCCGACACCGCCTTACTGATTGCCTTCCGTGCCCACGATCCCGATCCTTCCAAGATCCGGGCTCGTTATAACGATCGCGACAGTTCGTTCCAGGACGACTTCGTGGGCGTTGTTTTGGATACCTTCAACGACGAACGTCGCGCCTACGAGTTGCTGGTCAACCCTTTGGGCGCTCAAATCGATGCCATCAACGACGAAGTCGGCGATAATTACGATACCTCTTGGAACGCCATCTGGGATTCCGCCGGGAAGATTACTGACAGCGGTTACGAGGTGGAAATGCGGATTCCCTTCAATCAACTGCGTTTCCAACCTCAACAAGGTCCGCAAACCTGGGGCTTGGACGGTATTCGCAGTTATCCACGCACCGACAAACACCATATCGGCCTGTTCCCGCGGGAACGCGGTAACAATAGTTACCTGAGCCAGGAAGAAAAAATGATCGGTTTTGAGGGCGCGGATCCGGGTAGGAACCTGGAGATCGTACCGACCGTGGTTTCATCTCGCACCGATGTGCGCGACGATGCTGCCGACGGACTGGTAAACGGCGATCAGGAGTCGGAACTGGGGTTGACCGCCCGGTGGGGCGTAACGCCCAACCTGACTCTGAACGCCACCGTCAACCCGGATTTCTCCACCATCGAGGCAGACTCCGTGCGGCTGGGAATCAACGAACAGTTTGCCATTTTCTTCCCGGAGACCCGGCCCTTCTTCCTGGAAGGCGCCGATTACTTCAATACGGGGATGCGCCTGGTGCACACACGCACGATTGCCAATCCCTCGGCCGCGCTGAAGACCACCGGTAAGGTGGGCAACCACACGTTCGGCGCCTTTATCGCCCAGGATGACGTGACCAATGTGATCGTGCCGGGCTCGGAGGGTTCCAGCAGCGGAACCTTCGACCATGAGGTGACCAGCAGCGTGGCGCGCTACCGCTATGACTTCGGCAAGAACTCTACCGTGGGCGCCTTGATGACCGACAAGCAGGGTCAGGACGGTTATTACAACCGGGTACTCAGCTTGGATGCCCGTTGGAAGATAACCGATCGCGACAGCTTAAACGTCAACGCGGTGGGCACTCAAACCCAATATTCCGACGAAATGCGCGAAGAACTCGAGATTGAGGACCCGGATGAGATCAGCGACGCATCCTGGTCGGTCAATTATCGTCACAGTCGCCGCAATTGGAATGTGCGCGCCTACCACGAGGACCGGGGTAAGGATTTCCGGGCCGATGTGGGCTTCATTCCCCAGGTTGACTTCTATAAAACCGTGATCGGCGGCGGCTATAACTGGTTTCCGAAGGAGCGTCAGTTTATTCGTCGCTTCAACTCGGGCGGTGACTGGGATGAAACCCGAACACAGGACGGCGACCTGATCGAAGAGGAGATCGAAGGCTGGTTCGAATTCCAATTACCTTACGAGACTTGGACCGGACTGGGCACGGGTTCGCGAACTCGGGTTTTTGAAGGCGTTTCCTTCGACCAGAAGTTTTACCGCGGATGGTTCAACATGCAGCCCTCGCGGGACCTGAGGCTGAACTTCAACTTCAACATCGGCGACTGGATCGATTTTACACACGTACGCGAGGCCGATCGGCTACGGTTGGGAGGCTCCGTACGCTACAACATGGGTAAGCACGTGCGCCTGGTGGTCTCCCACAATCACCGGACCTTGGATGTGGACGAGGGGAACCTGTTTACGACTAAGGTTACCGAGGGCAGGATAAACTATCATTTCAATCGACGTACCATGATTCGCTTGATCGCGCAGAACGTCGATATTGAACGCAACACCGACCTCTATGCCGACAACCGGGACAACGACCCTGACAACGACGTGGACGCCGCTACCCGCGACCTGTTCGCGCAACTGCTGTTCAGCTACAAGATGAATGCACAAACCGTTGCCTACGTGGGCTATACCGACAGCTATTATTCCACGGACGAGGTGGTGGACCTGACCCAGTTGGAGCGCACCCTGTTCGTGAAGTTCGGCTACGCCTGGACGCGCTGACCCCGATACCTTGCCTTATTCGACCATCTCGGCCGACCGGAATGTTTCGGTCGGCCTTTTTCATTCAGGCGGCAAAGGTTGTGGGGTCGAAGCCATCCGGTACTTTCAGGCGGAAGGTGTCGTCGCTGATCTCGGCCAGATAGAGACCGTGCGACATAACCCGCCGTTTGACATCCTCGGGTATCTCTACCGCAACGATGATGCCGTAGAGTTTTTTGCCCCGGTGTTCCGTGAAATATTCGAAAAATGAGCCCAGTTTCTCCAAGGTACGGTTCAGTTCTTCATGGGAAAGTTTGCTTTTTACTTCCACGGCAACCACCGTGTCTATTTTGGAATGATGGGTGTAGCCCACCACATCGATTTCAATCTCCCGACCGTTTTGGCGACGCAAGACCCTGGCTCCGATGCAATCCAGCTGGAAGGTTTCCCGCAGGACTTTTCTCATGCTGGGGAGGGCCAGGCCCTCGGTGTAGCTGCCGAATTTATTGCCCAACTGACCCATCTGCTTTTTCAATTGACGCAGGACGCGATCGGTTTTGGCCCAGGCCTCTTTGCGTTCCTGTTTATATTCTTCCAGTTCTCTTCGGCGCTCCGCAAATTTGCGATCGTTTTCTTTGATTTGGCGGTCCGTTTCCTTCCTGTGCTCCTGGAGCAGCCGGTCATGTTCTTTCAAGCGACGATCTGTTTCTTCCATTTGGGCGGCAACTTCCTCAAAACGGCGATCCGTTTCCTTCATTTGCCGATCCGTTTCCTTCATTTTGCCGGCGAGTGATTCCAAACGGCGGTCCGTTTCTTTCATTTGCCGGTCCGTTTCCTCCATTTTGCCGGCGAGTGATTCCAAACGGCGGTCCGTTTTCTTCATTTGCCGGTCCGTTTCCTTCATTTGCCGGTCCGTTTCCTTCATTTGCCGGTCCGTTTCCTTCATTTGCCGGTCCGTTTCCTTCATTTG
>JASJCB010000341.1 GCA_030066195.1 Acidobacteriota bacterium | reverse complement strand
TGACCTCCTTATCACCATCGGCTTCCATTTTGAGACAGACATCCTCCCGATCTTACCTCAAGGCCGGCCGAAGCGATGCGCCGGGCACAACAGGCGGCCGTCGACGATGGGTGGGAGATCAAAACATGGGCCGCCTGGCAGGTTTTCGGCCGGCCTTGAGGTAAGATCGGGAGGATGTCTGTCTCAAAATGGAAGCCGATGGTGATAAGGAGGTCATATGGCTAAGCTGGAACTTTACATGATAGACCTGTTTTGTTTTGTCAGGGATGAAGGGAACAACGAATTTTGGGCGTTGGCCCCCACTGAACCGAACCACAAACCGTATCTCTTTTTTGGAAAGGGCAATTACCCCGGTCCCTTCGATGAGGACGGTAATACTTATGCATTTCCGTTCTGGAATTTGACCGGCAAAGAGACTACCGTCCGTGCTGCCGCCGGCGGTTCGGGTCTTGATATGCCTCACAAGAAAGTCAGGGCGGGTAGTGTCCCCACACTTGAGGCCAATCAAAAACCCATTTCCGACCATGATCATTTAGGGTGGCTTGTTTCCTTTAGTGAGATAAGTAAAAGGAATAATCCCGGCAAGATCAATCCCCTGGTATTTGCCGCCGATCCGGGAGCCACGCCCCTTGAATCCCGATTTGTGCTTCGTGGCGCCCAAATCACCGGGAATGTAAAAGTGGGCCGTTTTACCAGGAATAGAACGGGAGACACCCTCCAGAAAAAGAACTTCAAATTTGGGTTAAGCAGTTCGGGCATGACCACACCCCGAGTCCTTGCCCATTACCTTGTTGCTACCTTGGACTGTCCGGAGGAAGGCCTGATTTTGGAACGCAAAGATTTCAATGGATCCAACCCGCAAACCATGACGATTGGGCCGGATGACGATGAGATGGTTCTCGTCTTTGCCAATTTCTCAGAGGTTGGGAACCCCAGTGACTTCGAGGCAAACTATGGTCTGTTGACAAGGTGGAGTGAAAGAAAATACCGACCCAAAGACAAGGCCGCCGCTACCCGGCCGGGTATTCGCCGGCATTCGGAAATGATCGAAAGAATGCGAGACTTTCAAGCGAGTAGAACCAGGTCGGGGCAAAGACCGGGTCGCGGTGACATCTTGAACGATTTACGAGAGTGTATTCCTGTTCTGGCAGAATTGTAATCGTAGAGATTGGGGCCGTTAGGTCCCAATCCTACTCCCATGAGAGAAGACCGGGGACAAAATCCATCCCGAATCGGCCAATAATCAAAACCGTTGCATTCCTCTTTATTCTTGAAGCAGCCTGATCATCCGGTTCTTTGAAGACGCTTCCGGGTTCGCGACATGGATTGGAGAAGCTACCGAAACAGCCAGGTTCCAGAGCCTTTCGCCCAACCCCTGTTGCCTGGCCAAATTCAGATCTGTTTGCAGAGCAGCCTCATCGAGATCGTCATCATTCGCCAAAACCAAAGCAAGGGCTGCAATGGTTTGTGCATCCGATCCACTCAGACTTTTAAGGGTTTCTTCAATCTTTGAGCGATTTTTCGTGGCGCCGTGCGCAAATGCGCGCCCAAGCTCGATATTTTTGGAAAAAACCCTATCCCCTTTCAGGTCGATCCGTAAAACTCCGCTTTTCACGCTGACAACCTTGTCGCCGAGGGGGAAGCGTACTTCGGCCTGGAGTATGTATTCACCCGGCTTTTCAAAGATAAAACCATGATTGGTATAGGTTAATTGGATAGAGGTTTCAATGAAGTCATGGGCGGCGAGGATTACCGGGTCATGCCGGCCACATACCGTTCTGATATGGCCCACACGATGAATCGTACGATCCGGCGTTTTGACGGTAATAGACAAAGAGCCTCTCGCAATGTTCAAAGCACGAGGTATTTGGATCGATTTTTCGGTTGTGTTTTGCAGGCGAAGATCGACATACAGGTAACTCAAAGGCCGGTAGCTCTGTTTCGGCGAGGTTAAGATGAGTTCCAAGCCCGAGTCCCGATGAGAAGTGGGTAATCCAAATATGTCCTCGACGGAAGGGTGGCTGGCACAGGTAGCATGGCCATATCCAAAGCAGTTACCGCCCGGTCTGATTTGGGGATCCGGGTCATGAATCAAGGATTGTCGGTTATGTGGACTGAAAAACAATAGAGCGTTGTCAGGAAATTTCTCATTCTTGCGCCTCGCGGTTGCAATGACATCGTCCGTTCGATTCAGGGGTCTGTTTTTATGGTCGATAACGTGGTGATGTTCATCGTCAGGGTGAATCAAATTGAAAATATGGCCCAATTCGTGGATTGCCGTTCGGATAAGGGCTCTGGGGACATCTTTAAGCTCAGGGATATTCCCATTGATCTCCAGGTCTCTCAGGGACTGGCTGCAAAAAACAGCCGCCGCCTCCCGTTGGGCGCCTTCTTCATCAAACATGAGCCCGTATGTGTTTTCCGTGTCGAATATGGACGCTACCAACAACCAGGCACGCCAGGAGGGCGATTCCACGGGTTCGCCGGTTCCCATGCGACCGAAATCATCCAAAAATTTGTCCAATTGGGGATCATCTACCGGAACGTCGGCCCCCAATGCGCGGCACTCTCTCAGGAATTGCAGTTCCCAACCCACATTGTTGAACGTCTCTTGAATAATCGTCATGTGTTTCTCAGGAAAGTGGTTGCATAACTCTTTCTGGATGTCGACCTTGATAAATGCCGTCCGAAATCGACGTGCGGTTCGCTCAGCTTCGACGGTGCAGGCCTCACCGCCGATCACGCCCTTTCCATTTATGATAAGTTTTGGAAAAGAGTCAGCCTCGTCGCCGGGTGTTCGCGTAAACGTGTCGAATTGAAGCCAGCAGCGCTCGGTACGTGTAAATTCCCGCTCGTAGTTATTCCAAAGGAGTCTTTTAAAAGGAATGAACAAGACACCGTCAAGAAGGGTTACCCCGGAGCTTCTGAGGTAGTAGCGGTAATCCTCATCAAAAAAATGCGGATACCATTCACCCCTATTTTCCGATGGTGTTTTTGTCACAGGGGAGGAGTCGGTGGGGGAATAAAGATCGCCGGAAACTTTAAGTGACGTTTCGTTGAAATCCATTCGCATGACACCCTGCAGAGGCGTTATGTCCGGGAAAGTAATGCGGATAAACCAGCTCCCGGACAGTTCTTTCCGGACGACATCTTCCAGTTCGGGCTTCTTGCTTCTTACCGTTCTGAGGTTTCCAGGGAGTAAACCTTCTTCGTCGAAGACCAACTGAACCATTGACTTATTTTCTAAAAAAATCTTTGAATTTGAGTCGAGCATCGCGGACTCCTATTCCAATTGCTCTTTTATTGCGCTCGCCCGGGCGCTATTCGGTTCCAGATCCAAGTACCGGTGCCATAGAGCCAGGGCCTCGTCACGCCTGCCCAGTCCTTCGAGCATGCGCGCCACGTTGTAGATGACTAATGAGGATTCGGGGTGCTGATCGGCAAGGGTTTGGATATCGCCGGAAAAGGAGGAGCCCGGGTTGGTTCGGTAAGCCAGAAAATGGCTTAAATAAAAGAAACAGCGCGCACGGGGGTCTTCGCCGGCCTCGGCGGCGGTAACCTTTGCTTGATCATACTTTCCCGCGCCCAGATAAAGAAATACCAGGTCCAAACGGGTCTCCAGATCGTCCGGTGCTTTGGCCAGTCGGGTCACCAGGATGTCGATCGCTTCAAGCAAATCCGCGCTGACCCTGGTATTCTCTCCAGATCCTCTCTGCACCCTTGCCGCTGACAATACATCATCGGTCACATCACGGGAGGGCTTATAGTCAACCAGGACCGAGCCGTCCCCTGATGCCATGGCTTCGATGCCCTGCCAATAGGCCTTTTCCGGCGACGGGGGCAATAGTTGCAGGACCAGTAACAACAATGCCGCGGCGACCATGGGGCCGGCCCAAACCAGCGGAGTGCGACGGAGCTTGAAAACCTTAGCGGATGATTCAACCGGCGTTTCACCATCGCTTGATTGTTCTGAAGCTGATGACTCCTCCAGGGTTGCTGCAATCTCGGAAAACAAGGTGTAACACGAGGTACAGGTGTCCAAATGATCCATCAGCGGTTCCCGTTCTTTCTCATCCGGGACGCCCTCGGCCAGGGCGGCGATGGTTTCAATACTGGGGCAGGGTCGATCATTACTCATGATTGGGCTCCGGATGGTGCTTGGCCGCCCTTATCCGGGTAGACAGCTTTGGAGGAGATTTTTCCGCGGTTTCATCGAATTTCAAAACGAATCCGCCGTTGTCCAAGACCTGGATCGCGTCTTGGGCCGAAATGCCTGCCTCTTTGAGCACGGAATGCATGTGATCGGCGATGCGCTCGAAGAGACGATAAAGCGGCCGCTGTTTTCGATTGAGTCTGCGGGCAATGGAGGCAACCGAAAAGCCGTCGCTGTAACGCATGCGTAACAGAATTCGCTCCTCGGAGCTCAGTTTGTTTAATTCCTCGCTCAGGGTCCGCCGGATCCGGTCACGTACCGGCGCTGTTTCCCGGCGGGTCAGTTTTTCCTCAGGTAAATTGCGCGTTTCGGCCAGGTGTTTCAATGCCTGTTCTCCAATGATACGGCGGCCATGACGTTTGGGAAACCGCACCAGCCAGGCTTCTAACTGCGCATCGTTTTTGTGCACGCCATGATTGGTGCGCATCATCTCACCGGCCTCAGACAGCGAATAGCCGTCGCGCACCACCAGTTGCTCCAGTAGGACGGCCTGGTCGCCCAGGCGTTCGGCTTCCCGGGACGGCCGCCACTTGCCCCATTCTTTATCGCGCAGGTTCAGGAAATGACGGGTTAACACGCCAATCAGGTAAGCCGACAAACTTGCCTCGCCGCGATGGTCCCGAAGCACCTTGCGGTCATCGACCAGAACCTTCAAGCGAGCTTCGGAGGCAAACTCTTCCGCTTGATCATGATTCAGGCGTTGGCGGCGGCAGACACATTGAATAGCCGCCTCGATGACTGTCCTGTGCTGCTCGAAGAGATCTGGAAAATTATGGTCCACAATAATAACTTCTTGATAGAGGGAACTAAGGTACTACCTTAGGCTAACATTATAACAACGGGACCGTCTCGCTCCAGAGAACATTCAGGAAGTGAGGCGAAATTTACAGGCAGGTACGTCTCAGTTTCTTGAGTCACCTGGAAGGATTCGAGATACGATCTAATCGTTATTTTGCCCGTGTCGTAATGAACTAAGCTTGAAACTATAGACCATACTGACGATATTGAATTTGAACTTTTCAAGCTGAACATCATTTTCTGGGAATCTTCCTTGGGTAATTTGTCGGCATATTGCAACTGGCTACGCCCGGCTCCTTTTCGGTGCAGTCGTCCCCGGTGCAGGCGATGCTCCCTCGAGAATCGCATCGGTTTCCTTCAGGTCCGGGGCGGACTTCGGGTGTCGCCGGCGGAGCCCGATGAACCGGAACCTGAATAACTTGCCCGAATAATTGCCCGCATAACGGTGATTCTTGAAAACAGGCATTTGTTTTCCCAAGTGGGTTGTCGCGTCATATTCGGAAATTTCGAGTCGGCTTGGATTCGGCCTCATAGTTTCATCATCTTTCGGCCTGCAATCAATACTTGGCGCGGTCTACCCGAGTGCGATATATTGTATTACTACGTTAAATCAGGGGTCTTGCATGGCGCAAAATCAAGATAACGAGTCCGGACGCTATCTGCTTCTTTTCGCTCTCTTGGATCTCATCAACCTGGCCGACAATCCGGCCGTCAGGGAAAGCGTCGAATCGTTTCGCGATACCCTGGGGCGGGTGGACCCCTACTCGTCTTTCCAGGTGTTGAAACTGAAGATGAAGAACCTGGTAAAGATTCGCGATACGGCCCTGTTGACCGACCGTTGCGGCCAGTTCGTGGAGAACGAGGAACCCTTTCCCATTGCCGAGTTTTTGGAGCAGGCGCTGGATCAGTTGGAAAAAGCGTCCAGGTCCACCGGCACCTTCAGTCTCGAACTGGAAGGCGCCCTGGAATCGGTGCGCACCGCGAGAGCCCTGACAGACCTCAAAAAGCTGTCCCGCTCCCTGGAATCCTCCGGGGAGAGCATGTTGGAGGCGGCGAGTCAGTTCCAAACCAATCTCAGCGATATTGCTCATGTGATTCTGGACCAGCAGCGCAAGATCGACGAGTTGCAGGGAGAGTTGAACAACGAGCGCGAACGCTCCCTGGCCGATGAACTGACCGGGGTCTACAACCGGCGCGCCTTCGACAAGCAGTTGGAAGCATGCATCAGCCAGGCGAGGCGGTTCCACTCGCCGTTGTGCTTGTTTATCATCGATATGGATAATTTCAAGGAGATCAACGACAACCACGGTCACCAGGCGGGCGACGATGTACTGGTCAATTTTGCCGGTCTTTTGAAAGCGTCCATGCGCGACTACGACCTGCTGTTCCGATTCGGCGGCGATGAGTTTGCCGTCCTGTTCCCCAACGAGGGTTTGGATAAGGGCAAGATCTTTTCCGACCGCATCAAAAGCTTTATCGAGAAGAAGCCCTATCGCTACAAGGACCTTAAGTTCCATCTCAGTATCAGCGGCGGGCTTACCGAACTGCGCTCGGAAGACACTCGGGAGGAGTTTTTCAAGCGTGCCGACGACCTGTTGTACAAGGCCAAGCGCACCGGCAAGGCCAGGATCTGCGCCGGCTGAGAAGGCGTTATGGAAGACCGGCGCGCACGCATTCATCTGGTACTACGCCATGACGGCGTCAACAATCGTCGCGGCGAACCCGTGGACGCATCGGTCACCCAGGTGGACCTACACGACTTCTGCCGTCTTTGCCTGACCTACGGCCTGGGCGGGTTTCACTGCGTTACCGCCCTGCCTTCCCAACACCGCATCAGCGGCGAGATCCTTGACTTCTGGCAAAAAGGCTACGGTCGCGAGTACAACCCCGACCGTACGCAAGCGCTGGCGAGTTTGCACCTGCATTCCGATTTTGAAGAGGTCTTGCGTTGGGTAGGCGAAAAAGAAGGGCAGCCCCCGATCATTTTGGGCACCAGTGCGCGAACCCGGGAGAAAACGCTTGATTTTGCATCGGTTTCCTCTATAATTTGGCGGTTGGGCCGCCCGGTGGTGTTGCAATTCGGCACCGCCTGGGGATTGAGTGAACCACAGCTCAACCGATGTGATTGGGTTCTGCCCCCCATTCAAGGTTACGATGGGTACAATCACCTCTCGGTACGGTGCGCCGCGGCCATCATCATCGACCGATTTGTTCACTCGGTGCGCATCGACACAATAGGAGACGACTTATGAACGTCATTCGTGAGCTCGAACAGTCTTGGATGGGAGGGAAGGAATTCCCCGAATTCGGACCCGGCGATACCGTCAAGGTACACCTCAAAATCATCGAGGGTAACAAGGAACGCGTCCAGGTCTTTCAAGGCGTGGTCATCGGCATTCAGGGCGAGAGCAGCCGCCGGACCTTTACGGTACGTAAAGTTTCTCAAGGTGGTTACGGCGTTGAGCGGATCATCCCGTTCTACACGCCCGCCATCTCCAAAATCGAAGTAGTGCGTTATGGCCGCGTCCGTCGCGCCAAGCTGTACTACCTGCGTGACCGGATCGGTAAATCCGCGCGCATCAAAGAGAAACGGCGTCGCAATGTTTAATCGCAAGTACCGAAAGGCCCTGGCATTACAGGGCCTTTTTTTGTGTTTGGGTGTGTCCGCCCAGACCATAATTATAGAAAAGCCGGGCCGCAACGAGCCGTTGCAGGACCAGCAGGAATTCGTCATCTCCACCTTCGGCGGGGTGCCGGAACGCGTCGATTTCTATCTCAACGGCCGTTTGGTGCTGGCCCGCCGTGAAGCGCCCTATACCTTTACCATTCGCTGGAACACCCGCTATAAAAATACCGTCAGGGTGGTTGCCCATTTCCCCGGCGAAGAGCCCGTATCCATTACCCGCGACTACCAGGAGATCCAGGTGGACGTGGAAGAGGAGATCGAGGTCTTTCAGTTCTTCCCCTTCCTGGATCGACCTTTGGGAGACGGATGGCGCGTGACCTCCAAGGGAAAACCCACCACGCCGCAGGCTTTTGAACCCGCGACCAGATTCCCCTTGGAATTGATCATCGCCCTGGATACCAGCGGCTCCATGATGTTCAATTTCGACGAGTTGGAGAAGCCCGTTCGCGGCCTGATCGAATGGTGCAAGGCGCGGAACTTTCCGCTGACCTTCCTGATCTTCGACCGCAAGCCGAACCTGGTGCGTTTGGAAAACCTGCCGCCCAGCCTGAAGGATCTCTATCGCGAGCGCCCCAGTTCGGTGGTGTGGGACACCATCGCCACGGCAAGCGGCCTCTTCAAGGAAAGCCCGCGCCGGGTGTTGATGATCATTTCGGACGGCGGCGATCAGGGCAGCCGACACAACCCGGAAACCGCCTCGGATTATTTGCGCAAGAGCGGCGCGGCACTGATCTGGGTCAGCCCGGAAAACCTTCCCAATAAAGAGCTGTCCAAACTCTGCAAGAACTCCGGCGGCTTTTCCGTTTATACCGGCGGTCGCGATCCCTGGCCCGGTATCATCTACCTGTTGGACAAACAATACCATCTATTGGCTCCGGAAGCGGCCTGGCCTGTGGACATCAAGCTGAAGAAGGGTCGCATCTGGTTTCCCCGCTGGGAGAATTGATCTCAGCCGCCGCTCCGATGCGATTGTGCTAAACTAAGCCCCGATTTTGCACCGCTGGAGTCTCAATCCATGAAATATACTGCCGCCCTGCTTTTCATCCTGCTTTCAATCCATG
>JASJCB010000017.1 GCA_030066195.1 Acidobacteriota bacterium | reverse complement strand
CGAGCCGATGATCATCGGCCGCAACTTCCTGGTGAAGATCAACGCCAATATCGGCAACTCGGCCGTCACCTCCTCCATCGAGGAAGAGGTCGAGAAACTGGTCTGGGCATCCCGCTGGGGCGCCGATACTTTGATGGACCTCTCCACCGGCAAGAATATCCACACCACGCGCGATTACATCATCCGCAACTCGCCCATCCCAGTGGGCACCGTGCCCATCTACCAGGCCCTGGAAAAGGTGGACGGCGACCCGACCGCGCTTACCTGGGAAGTCTTCCGCGATACGCTGATCGAACAGGCCGAGCAGGGTGTGGACTACTTCACCATTCACGCCGGCGTGTTGTTGCGCTACGTGCCGCTGACCGCTGATCGCGTCACCGGTATTGTTTCTCGCGGCGGTTCCATCATGGCCAAATGGTGCATTGCCCACCACAAGGAAAGTTTCCTCTACACGCACTTCGAGGAAATTTGCGAGATCATGAAGGCCTACGATATCAGTTTCTCCCTGGGTGACGGCTTGAGGCCCGGCTCCCTGGCCGATGCCAATGACGAGGCCCAGTTCGGCGAACTGCAAACCCTGGGCGAGCTGACCCAAATCGCCTGGAAACACGATGTCCAGGTCATGATCGAGGGGCCCGGCCACGTGCCCATGCACATGATCCGCGAGAATATGGACAAGCAACTGGACCACTGTCACGAGGCGCCCTTCTACACGCTGGGACCCTTGACCACCGACATCGCGCCCGGTTACGACCACATCACTTCCGGTATCGGCGCCGCCATGATCGGCTGGTACGGCACGGCCATGCTCTGCTACGTCACGCCCAAGGAACACCTGGGCCTGCCCAATCGCGAAGACGTGAAACAGGGCATCATTACCTATAAGATCGCGGCGCACGCGGCCGACGTGGCCAAGGGACACCCCGCCGCACGCGGTCGCGACGACGCTTTATCCAAGGCGCGTTTCGAATTCCGTTGGGAGGACCAGTTCAACCTGGCCTTGGACCCGGAGACGGCGCGCGCCTATCACGACGAAACCCTTCCCAAGGACTCCGCCAAGGTGGCGCACTTCTGCTCCATGTGCGGCCCCAAGTTCTGCTCCATGAAGATCACCCAGGACGTGCGCGACTTTGCCGCGCAAAAGGACCTGGATGTGAATCAAGCCATAGAAAAGGGCATGGAGGAGAAGTCGGCAGAGTTCAAACAGAAAGGCTCCGAGGTTTATATCAAAGTCTAGGAGAAGTCCCATGACCACGGTTGGCATTGCCGGCGCCGGTCTTTCAGGTCGCCTGGTCGCGTTGGAACTTGCCCGTGCCGGTTGTCGCGTTACCCTGTTCGACCGCGACAACCGCGACGGACGCCGAGGGTGCTCCTGGGTGGGGGCCGGTATGCTGGCCCCGTTCGCCGAACTGGAAAAAGCCGAACCGATCATCGCCCGCCTCGGAGTTTACGGTTTGCAGCGCTGGCCCGAAATTCTGGCCGATTTGCCCCGCCCCGTGTTCTTTCGTCGCAACGGCAGCCTGGTGGTCGCCCATCGCCAGGACCTGATGGACCTGGAAGCCTTCAAAAACCAGGTACTCAGTCGGCTGGAACAACCGGAGGTTATGCGTTCGCTGGATGCCGCCGGAGTCGAGGAAGTGGAGCCCGAACTGGCCGGCCGGTTCGGGCGCGGTCTTTATTTCCCCGACGAGGGTCAAATCGATGCTCACGACCTGCTGCCCGCCCTGGAAGCGGCCCTGGTCGATCTCGACGTCACCTGGCGCACATCCGAAGAGGTTACGGATATTGGCCCCTACCGCATGCAGGGCGAATCCTTCGACCTGGTGATCGACACACGGGGGTTGGGCGCCCGTCCCCAAGTTTCCGGCCTACGCGGCGTGAGAGGCGAGTTGATTCGCGTTTCGGCCCCGGAAGTATCTCTGAACCGCCCGGTTCGCCTGATGCATCCGCGTTATCCCCTGTACATTGTCCCCCGTGCGGAAGATACCTACCTGATCGGCGCCACCTCGATCGAAAGCGAGGATATGCGACCGCTTACGGTCAAATCGGCGCTGGAACTGTTGTCTGCCGCCTACAGCCTGCATCCGGGTTTTGCCGAGGCGCACCTTATAGAAACCGCCGTGCACTGCCGCCCGGCCTTTCCCGACAACCTACCCAAAATCCAAAAGCAACCCGGCCTGATCATCGCCAACGGCCTGTACCGCCACGGGTACCTGGTGGGTCCTGCCGTCGCCGATACCCTGGTGGATGCGGCTCTTGACCGCACGCCCCGACATGCCGGTCTGATCGAGGATAAAGATGTTTCACTTACGCGTTAACGGCGAAACCAGGATGGTCCACGAGGGCAGTACTCTCAGCGAGGCGCTGGACCAGTTGGGCTATCGCGGCAAACAGTTCGCGGTAGCGGTCAACGGAACCTTCGTACCGCGTCACCGACACGAATCCTATGCCTTGAAAGGCAACGAGGCGCTGGAAGTGCTGGCGCCCATGCAGGGAGGCTGATATGTGGGAGATCGCCGATCGTGAACTGGACAGCCGCCTGTTTATCGGAACGGCTCTCTATCCCTCGCCCGAGATCATGCTGGAAAGCATTCGCGCCTCCGGCTCGCAAGTGATCACCGTGTCTCTGCGCCGCCAGGCGCCGGATCAAGGCGGCGGTCAATCGTTCTGGGACCTGGTGCGCGGCGTCGGCGCGGCGTTCCTACCCAATACCGCCGGCTGTAAATCGGTCAAGGAAGCCGTAACCACCGCCCAAATGGCGCGCGAGATCTTCGATACCAACTGGATCAAGCTGGAAGTCATCGGCGACGATTACAACCTGCAACCCGACCCCTTCGGCCTGTTGGAAGCCACGAAAGAATTGATCAGCCAGGACTTCGAAGTCTTCCCCTACTGCACGGACGACCTGGTGTTGTGTCAGCGCCTGGCCGATGCGGGCTGCCGCGTGGTCATGCCCTGGGCCTCTCCCATCGGCAGCGGTCAGGGCCTGTTGAACCCGTTCAACCTGAAAATGATCCGCAAGCGCCTGCCCGATGTGAAGCTGGTAGTGGATGCGGGTATCGGCAAACCTTCCGATGCCGCCCTAGCCTTGGAAATGGGTTACGACGCGGTGCTTATCAACAGCGCGGTGGCGCTTTCCCCCGACCCGGTCACTATGGCCCGGGCCTTCAAACTGGCCGTGGAGGCCGGCCGTTCGGGTTACGAGGCGGGCCTCATGCCGCAGAGGGATTTTGCCTCACCCAGCACGCCCACTCTGGGGACTCCATTCTGGCACGGGGAAAAAGCATGATCGCCTGGACTATCGCGGGCTCGGATTCGGGCGGCGGCGCGGGCATTCAGGCCGACCTGAAAACCTTTCAGGGCTTGGGTGTTCACGGCTGCACCGTTTTGGTGGCCCTGACCGCGCAGAACACGCGCGAGGTACGCGCCGCCCGGTACGTGGACACGGAATTGATTCGGCAGCAGATCGACGTACTGCGCGAGGACCTGCCGGCGAAAGCGCTGAAGACCGGCATGCTGGGCAGCGCCGAAATCATGCGCGTGGTTGCCGACGCCTTGGAAACGTTAGATGCCTGGTATGTCTGCGACCCCGTGATGGTGGCCACCAGCGGCGGTCGTTTGATGGACAGGGAGGCCGAGCAGATCCTGGCCGAACGTTTACTGCCGCGTGCCGATCTCATCACCCCCAACCTGCCCGAGGCGGAAGTCCTGTGCGGTCGGCCGATCCGTTCGCCGGAAGAAGTAGAGGAAGCCGCGCACATGCTGTTGCAACGCGGTGCTCGCGGCGTACTGGTCAAAGGCGGCCACGGTGATTCCGAATTCAGCCAGGACTTTTTTACGGACGGTGATACCGGGTTTTGGTTGACGGGGCGTCGCATTGACTCCATAAGCACCCACGGCACCGGTTGCACCCTCTCGGCGGCGCTGGCTGCATGTGTTGCGCGGGGCTACGCAACCGCGGACGCCCTGGTCATCGCCCGCGCCTATGTCACGGCGGGTATTCGCGAGGCGCGGCCCGTGGGAGGCGGTCACGGTCCGGTCTTTCAAGGCGGTTGGCCGTCCCGGCCGGCGGACCTGCCCTGGCTTACCCGTCATGCGGCTGACGGTCGGGACCGCCCTACCTTTCCGGATTGCGGGAATCAACCCATCGGTTTCTACCCGTTGGTGGATCGTGCGGCGCGATTGGTCCCCCTGGCCGAATCCGGCGTCACCACGGCGCAATTGCGCATCAAGGATCTTTCGGGCGAGGCGCTGAAGCGGGAGATAGCCGACGCCGCGGCCGTCGCCCGGCGCTTCGACCTGCGCTTGTTCATCAACGATCATTGGCGGGAAGCCGTCGACGCGGGCGCCTACGGGGTGCACCTGGGTCAGGAGGACCTCGAGGACGCCGATATCCGGGCCCTGGCTGAATCGGGGTTACGTCTGGGCATCAGCACGCACGGCTACGCGGAACTGGCGCGCGCCGCGGCTTACAGGCCGTCCTACATTGCGCTGGGTCCCGTCTTTGCCACGCAAAGCAAACAATTGGATACCCGACCGCATGGTTTGGAAGGCCTGGCCCGTTGGCGAAGGTTGGTCGCCGGCCCGCTGGTGGCCATCGGCGGTATCGGCCGTGAGCGAGCGAGTGACGTTCGGGAAGCCGGTGCGGACGGTATTGCAGTCATGAGCGCAATCAATGATGTAGATGATCTACATGATGAACTGAGCAATTGGAACCGGCTGTTCTCATAGTTTTTTTTTCTACGACAAAACAGGGGCAAAATATTAAAAATACGCCTCCCGGGTGTATTTCCCTTTGCACTGTCTTTTTCAGATCGCACCATTCCAACCTTAAGGTCGTCAACGTATTAGGTAAAAAAAACCGGTTATTGGACCGGTATAAGGTGCGAAATCCTAATCATGTCAGGAAATTGCCGAAAAAACTTGACAAAGGTCGGCAGGCATCCCTTCTTAATTATTAAAGTTAGCATGTGGTTTGACGATAAAAGACGAGTCACGGCTGTTTTCCAACCATTACCAACCTTGCGTTTTGGGAAGGCAGGGGATCGGCCGGTCCGGAATTACTCAGAACTGGGAGATGATTCGATGATGACTGCCACGGGAAGAACGGTTTTCAGAGCCGTCGCGTTGTTGTTGGTCCTCGTCCTGCTCGGTACACCCGCACCGTCCCAGGACAAAGCACCACCCAACATTCAGGCGGCGCTTTTCATGAAACTGTTAGCGTTCTACACCAACCTGGGGTCGGACCCCTTCACCATCCACGTCGTCGGAGCCCCGAATGTCGCAAAGGCGCTCAAGACGTATATTGGCAAGAAAGCCGGCAAGGCAAAACTAAAAAGCGTCACCGAAGGATCAGGGCCTCCCAACGGAGTAGCACAAATCGTCTACGTCGGCCAGGACGCGGGCACCCTGACGAAATACTGCCAGGCCAACGGCGTGTTGTCGATAACCGGCATTTCCAAATACGTGAATGAAGGCGTGACCTTGGGTATCGGCGTGGAAAACGGTAAACCCAAGATTTTATTGAACCTTTCATCCACCAAAGCCGAGAATATCAACTGGAACCCCCAAATTCTAAAGGTTGCATCGACCATCGATTAACCTGAACCTTGAGTCATTAATTGCCGCACAAGATCCAATTCGTTGAGAGGACCCAGAGATGAATTTCGCTTCTATCAAGTTCCGGATAATGCTGATTGTTACTATTATGGGCGCCATTCTCCTGTTCATGGTTGTCTTTCTTTCCTTTCAGGGGAAAAAGCTCGGTGAGGAAGTGTTCAATACGAACTCCAAGTTCATCGAGAACTTCTTGACGGAGAGCCTGGTGTTGGGCATGACCTCCTATGACCTGCTCCAGGACGAGAGCACCATCCGCCAGACCCTGGAAACGGTTACCAACCTGCAAAAGGACACGGACGCCACCGTAACCCGGTTGGATGTGTTCGACAACGAAGCCGGTTTCATTGTCGGTTTGCCGGCAGGCGCACCCGCCGAGGGTGAAGAGATCGACTTCAAAGAGAAAGATGAATACGACGGTGACTTTAAAGCGGTACAGGCTGCCGAGGAGGAGGTTTTCGCTGACCGCCGTGTGATTCGTGCCCCCCTCATCAATTCGGAAGGTACGCTTTTCGGTTATATGGAGATGGAGTTCTCCAAAAAGGCTTTCCTTAGAGACGCCAACGCCAACCTGTGGACCAGCGTGCTCTACGGGGGCATCTTCCTGGCTATCGGCGTCGTCTTCAGTCTGTGGGTGGCGCGCCAGATTACCGGCAGCATTTCCACCATGAACACGGTCATGAAAGATATCGCGGAAGGTGAGGGCGATTTGACCACCCGCATCAACGCCACTTCCAAGGATGAGCTCGGGGAACTGGCGGGATGGTTCAACCTCTTCCTTGAAAAACTGCAATCGACGGTTCGAGACATCATGGAAAACGCCAACATTCTGGGCGAATCCTCCGGGGAGCTGACCGAGGTGGCCGGCGCCATGGCCAAATCCAGTGAGGAAATGAGGGGCAAAACCACACAGGTTGCCCAGTCCAGTGAAGAGATGTCGGCGAATATCACCGAGGTTGCCTCTTCGGCCGAGGACGCTACCACCAATGTGAACTCGGTTTCCTCCGCGGTGGAAGAAATGAGCACCACCCTGAACCAGGTTTCCGAAACGGCAACGCAGGTTTCCGAGAACACCAACACCATCGCCGTGGCGCTGGAAGAGATGTCGGCAACCATCAACGAGGTCACCAAGAACACGGAACACGCGGCCAACGTCTCCAAGACCGCCGCGGACAAAGCAACCGTTACCCAGGAACTCATGGTCAAACTGGGCGAAAGCGCCGAGTCGGTGGGCAAGGTAGTCCAGGTCATCGACGAGATTGCCGAGAAGACCAACCTGCTGGCCCTGAACGCCTCTATCGAGGCTGCCCGGGCGGGCGATGCGGGCAAGGGCTTCAACGTGGTTGCCAACGAGGTCAAGGACCTCTCCAAGCAAACCGCCGAGGCTACCCAGAATATCGTCGAGCAAATCGAGGAGATGCAACAGAACACGCAAACCTCCATCGAGGCCATCACCGAGATTACCGAGATCATCAACGAATTGAACTCGGTCAACCTGACCATCGCCGGCGCGGTAGAGGAACAGTCGGTCACCACCAACGAGGTATCGCAAACCACGGCGGATGCGGCAGGCTCGCTGGAAGAAGTGTCTCGCAACGTTTCCGAGGTATCACGGGCCGCCAACGAAATCTCGGGTAACTCGGCCTCCATGGCATCGCTCATCCAGGGTATTTCCAACAACGCCAACAACACGGCCGACGGCGCCTCCCAGGTGACCGGCGGTACTCAAGACCTGGCCAACGCGGTGAACGAGGTCTCCGACGGTTCACAAACCGTGGCCGAAAAGGCAGGCGGTCTGTCCCAACTGGCGGGCAAGCTGCAAACCCTGATGTCCCAATTCAAAGTCTGACCACCACTCCATGGAAATTTAATCAAAAGGCCCCGCTTCGGCGGGGCCTTTTGCTGTTTCAGGAGCCCTCTAACAGCGGTCTGCGATTTTTGACCGTTGGACTTATGCGACGGGACTGTGCTTAGAATAGGCCGTCATGACGGAGGGGTTATGAAACAATTCGACATGGATCGATTGATTCTGCTGCCGGAGAAAAAAGCTGTTCGCAAGTTCTTCGACATGCACAATTACAAATGGTTCCGGCGCATGTTGTTCGGGTTTTTCACCTACGGCGTGGTCCTGCTCCCCATCACCATTATCGAGGACACCACCCCCGCCGCACCCGCCGCCGTTTGCCTCCTCTGCGTCATCGGCATTTCTATACGCCGTTCCCGCCTGGTGGAAAACCACTTTACCACCGTCTGCGTCTCCTTCCTGATCCTGCTCTTTGTCATCCTGGCCCTACCTGACGAACTGATGGATGAAGGCAATCCCTGGGCCCTTCTCCTGCCCTTTTTGGTGCTGGTCTATCGCTTCCATCCCTTGGTGACCTTTCTATTCTATGCGTCGGTATGTACCGGTTTGATCTTTCAAGGCATCTATCTCGACGAAATACCCGGTCGTTCGGCGGCCTCGGGCGTGCTGTTTTTTATGGGTATGCCGCTCGCCCTTTATGCCCGCCGGCGAAAGAAAGCTATCTTTATCGAGGACTGGCAGTTGGCTCGGAATAACAAGGACCGCCTGCGCATGAAGAAGGAATTGGAACAGGCGCGCGATATCCAATTGAGCTTTCTGCCTCCCGGCGACCCGGAATTAAACGGATTGCAGTTGTCCTGCCTATCGGAACCGGCGAGCGAAGTGGGCGGCGATTACTATTTCTACTATCGACTTTCGGAAAGCCGCACCTTGCTGTTGGTGGGAGACGTTTCGGGTCACGGCGTGGCAAGCGGGCTGGTTCTTTCCGGGGTGCGCAGTTGCCTATACCTGATGCGAGACGCTCATGAAAACCCCGGCGACATGTTGCGCAAGCTGAACCTGGTGCTCAAGGAAACCACGGACAGCCGAACCTTCATGACCATGCTGTTGATTATCATCGACCACCGAAGCGGTTTGATCCAATTGGCCAATGCCGGCCACCCGCCCCTGCTGCACTACCGGGCCGCCGACGGCAAGGTCGAAGAAATAAGACGCCCCGCCCTCCCCCTGGGAGCAATCAGGGAGGCTGCATTCGCCGAGGAAACCCTGTACTGTGCGACAGGCGACGTGTTGGTACTCTATAGCGACGGCTTGACCGAAACCATGAACGAAACCGGCGAATACGGCGCGGCGAGATTAAGAAACGAACTGAGCATTTACGGCGCCGCGAACATGAATGCCGGTGAGATTAGAAACTCTCTATTCAACGACGTCCAAACCTTTGCCGGCGATAACGAGCAGGACGACGACATCACCCTGGCCGTTGTCCGATTTCCGGCCGAAGGGTATTTGGAAAAAATGCGCACCTAGCGAAACAAGAACATGCCCGCCACGATCTTGACGAGCCGGCCAACTCCCGATTGTTTCCGCCTGGTTTTCACGTTATGATGGGATCACTTGATCACGCCCATAGCCGGAGTATCTATGTCTCATCAATTAAGTGATATCACCAAACTTATCAGTCGCCAGTTGGGTATCAAGAAGGTCGCCGGGGAACATCGACTCCGCGAGGACCTGGGCGCGGAATCGCTGGATATCCAGAACATCGTTTCCACCATCGAGGATAAATACCACATTGCCGTGGACGACGAGGAAATCGTCGCCCTGAAAAGCGTGGCCGATGTCCACGAACTGGTTCAAGCCAAATGCCGACCCGCATGACCTCGCCGGAAACCCTGATCCAACTGCTGGAAGGGAGAGCCGGGACGAATCCCGAGGGCGAGGCCCTTGTTTTCGGCGGAGAACCGCTAACATACGGCAGCCTGATGTCCGACCTGAATCGGGTAGGCGCCTACCTGGTGAATACCGGTCTGAAAAAACGCGAACGAGTGGTCGTGGTGGTTCCCAACGGTCCCCTGTTCTTCAGCGCATTCTTCGGTATCATCCGCGCCGGAGGCATTGCCGTCCCCATCTTCCACGAAAGCGGCGCCGACCGCATTCTGGCCATTGCGCATCTTTGCCAGGCGAACCGTGTCCTCTTCGACCCCGGCATCGACGTGAAAAAGCGGCAGGCCGTCCAACAGGCGGGCCTTCAAACCGAGGTTATCGATCACGCCTTATCGCGGGGGGACAACGCCGAATTCCCCCAAATTGCCGCCGATGACATTGCCTTTCTGCAATATACCTCCGGCAGTACCGGCAACCCCAAGGGTGTCCGCCTCAGCCATAGAACCCTGCTGACCAATGTGCGCCAGATGATTGCCGGTATGGAGTTGACGCCGGACGAAGTTTTCGTCAGTTGGTTGCCGGTCTATCATGACATGGGGCTCATCCTCATGACCATGGCGCCCTTCTACCTGGGCGCCCGCCTGGTCCTGCTGCCCACCAGCCTGGCCAGGGTAGGCGTCTGGCTTCAAACCATTCAGGATTATAGCGGCACCTTCACCGCGGCGCCCGATTTCGCTTATCGCTTATGCTGCCGTTACATTCGCGATCCCGGCAAATACGACCTGAGCAGCCTGCGCATGGCCCTGAATGCCGCCGAACCGGTTCGTGAGGACACGATTCATCGGTTTCAGGAGGCCTTCGGCTTGGGTCCAGTTTCGGCGCCCGCCTACGGACTGGCCGAGGCTACCGTGGGTGTCAGCACCTGGCCGCCCGGTACGCCGATCAAGGTGGACGAACATGGTTTGGTCTCGGTAGGCAAACCCTTTCCCCAGATTCAACTGAATATCGTAGACGATGAGGGTCGAGCCCTGGGGCCCGGCGAGACCGGCGAGATCATGATCCAAAGCCCGGCCCTCTGCCTGGGTTATCACGATAACCCCGAGGCCCAAAAAGCCTTGTTCAATGAAGACGGCGCGTTGCACTCGGGCGACCTGGGTTACCTGGACGATGAGGGCGACCTGTTTATCGCCGGCCGCCTCAAAAATGTCATCATTGCCGCCGGCCGCTCCATCGCGCCCCAGGAGGTAGAGGAAACGGCCGATGCCCATCAGGAGGTCCGGCTCAGCGCCGCGTTGGGTATCGATCGCGGCAATATTCAGGGAGAACAGGTCTACCTCTTCGCGGAGGTACGTCGCCCGTCAGCCATGGACGATGCCGCCATGGAAGACCTGGAAATGCGGATCGTGGACGCCTTGCACGAGCGTCTGGGGTTCCGCCCCGGTCGCGTTTACCTGATCTCCCCGCGAACCATTCCGCGCACGGCCAACGGCAAGGTGCAGCACGCCTTGTTGAAGGAACGTTACCTGAGCGGTGCGCTTAGGGCGGATGGACTCATTCTTTTTCCCGAATACTGAGGCGACGGATCAGGTCGCCGGTAGTAACAGTTGTTCGACTTGCGGCAGCAGGTCGGCATTGCAGGCGATGATTTGTCCGGCATGCAGGTCCAGCGTTCGCGCGCCGAAATCCACGGCCCGACCGCCCGCCTCGGTGACCAACAGCGATCCGGCCGCAATATCCCAGGAATTCAGGCCGTCCTCGTAGAACAGGTCGAAGCGGCCCGCCGCCACATAAGCCAGGTCCAGGGCGGCGCTACCCAGGCGACGCAAACCTTGGCAGTTGCTCAAAATGTGTTCGACCCGGTCGAGCATTTGCCCCATGCGTTTCCGGCGATCGTAGCTGAACCCCGTCACCGCCAGGGCATCGCCGATCCGGGAACAGTTGCCGACGGAAAGAGGTTGCCTGTTCAGGGTGGCCCCCTCGCCTTTGTGCGCCGTGAAGAACTCTTCTTTTATGGGGTCATATACCACGCCCGCCACTACTTCACCATCCCTGGCGAGGGCCATGCTCACGGAGAAATGGGGGAAATTGTGAGCGAAGTTGGTAGTGCCGTCCAGGGGGTCGATAATCCATTGCCAACCGCTGTTTCCCTCGCGCCGGCCGCCTTCCTCGGCAATCACGGCATCGCTTGGGAAATAAGTGGTGACAGCGTCTACAATCAAGCGTTCCGCTTCCTTGTCCGCCACGGTTACCAGATCCAGCTCTCCCTTCTTGTCGATGTGTACGCCCTTGCCGAAATGCTCGGCCAGGACGGTTCCGGCCTCGAGGCTGACGGTTGCTAACAGTTCGCGGCGGTCCATGATAGTCTCCTTGTCGGTCGACTCAGCCCAACAGGGTCAGGCGGGGCAGGTTATATTGAGCGCGCACGGCGTCGTTTACAAGTTTGGCGTAGAATTCCGGTTCTTCTTCTTCGTTGAGCAGTTCGTCGATATCGGCCTTGAGATCGGCCAGATCATCGGGCGCCATGCGCACGCGGAACCACTCGATGAGCCGGGTTTCCAAGTCCTGGAGTTGGCTGTCGATATCGTCGAACTGCACGATGTCTTCCAGGTTCACGGCGTCCAGGCCGGCCAGTAGTTCGTCTACCAGCCCGGCGGCCTGCGGTTCGTCGCGCGCCAACTTCTTGAGCTTGCGTTGCAGGGCCTTCATCTTGCTGCCCAGGAGGTCCTGCTCTTCCCCCTCGCCCTCGTGTAGGGTGATGTACTCGCGGTGGCATTTCTTGACCGTGCCGTCCACGTGCACCAGCAGGTAATTGCGCTTGCGTTTGGCCTTCTTCTTTTTGTCGATGAAGATGTCGATGGCGTGCAGGATGACGGCGAGGGGAATGCCTTGTTGGTACCAACCCTCGATGGATGCAAACTCCAGCGGCGAAACGATGATCTGGTTGCCTCGGGCCAGAGACCAATGCAGCTCTACTTTTTTATAGTAGTCGCGGTAGGCTTCCCTCGCCGTTTCATCGGACATCAGCGAATTCTCGAACCAAGGGGAATGCCCTCGGCCACGGCCAGGGGAACGGGAACCCCGCCCTCGGGCGATGCGGCCAGGATCATGCCTTGCGATTCATGACCCATCAACTTGGCGGGCTTCAGGTTGGCGACCACCGCGACACGGCGACCGATCATTTCCTCGGGCAGGAACCAGGGCGCCAGGCCTGCCAGAATCTGGCGGGGCTCTTCTTCGCCCAGGTCGATCTTCATGATCAGCAGCTTTTTGGATTTCGGCAACTTCTCGCAGGTGAGAATCTTACCCGCGAGCAGCTCTACCTTCATGAAGTCTTCAATGGTAATCAGGTTATCTTCAACCGACGTTGTTTCGGCGGTTTCTTCAGCCATGGGGGCCTCCTTTGCTATTCGCCCGCTATTCTACACCAGCCGGCCCGGAATCCAAGGTGAGAGTGTAGCGAGCGCCGATCAAAGGTCCTGATGATGCCCCGGGTCTGTTGGTTGTGTCAGTTTGGAAACTAGACCCAATCGGTTTCTATGTCAACCAAGATCTCAGGTGTGCTATTCCGATGCAAAGCAAACACTTGCTTTCCAGCGGGGGTGCTCGCAACCCCCCCTTTAAGGTTGCGCTAAAGGGTTGCCCCGAGTTAATTAAAACTCGGGGCAATCAGTTAAGTACGTTACTGGTTTTTGCTACAAATTACTCAGGAGCAAATCCACGGTTTCTCAATAGGGCATCAGTGGTGGGCGCTCTGCCACGGAATTTTGTATAAGCATCCAGGTAATTCAGGCTGTCACCTTTACTGAACACATATTTATACAGCCTGTCAGCAGTTTCCTTGTCAAAGATGTCATCGGCTTCCACGAAGGCATCAAAGCCATCTGCATCGAGGATTTCAGACCACATGTAAGCGTAGTAAGCAGAGTGGTAACCGCCGGCGAAAATATGTCCAAAGTGCGTGCTACGATGGCGCATGATAATCTCTTCCGGCTTATTGTACTCTGTGAGGACCTTATCCTCGAAAGCACGGACATCAATATCCTGAACTTCTGTCAATTGATGATAAGCCATGTCTACCAATGCAGAGGCGATGTATTCAACGGTAGCAAAACCCTGGTTGAAAGTACTGGCAGCTTTAATGCGCTTGATCATGTCGTCAGACATTTCAGCGCCGGTTTCATAATGACGGGCAAACTTCTTCAGCATGTATGGCTGAGCAATGAAGTGCTCATAAATCTGGGCAGGAAATTCAACCCAGTCACGTGGTGTATTGGTACCTGCCAAAGTAGGGTAAGTTACATTGGAAAGTAAACCGTGTAGAGCATGACCGAATTCATGGAATAAGGTAACCGCATCAGAGTAACTCATCAGCGTAGGCTCGCCTTCAGCAGGTTTATTCAGGTTCATGTTGTTCATGACCAGCGGCTTAACATCGCCGGCCAATTTCTGCTGTACGCGGAACGAGCTCATCCAGGCGCCGGTGCGCTTGGTAGAACGGGCATAGTAGTCACCGAAGAACAAGCCGATGGAATTACCCCCGGCGTCTTTAACTTCCCAAACTCTGACTACTTCGTTGTAGACTGGGATATCATTTCGCTCAGTGAAGGTCAGGCCAAATAGCCGCTTAGCTACATAAAACTTGGCTTCAATCATATTGTTCAGTTCAAAGTACTGGGCAATTTCACCCTGGTCCAAGTCGAACTTCTCTTTGCGGACCTTCTCTGCATAAAAGCGCCAGTCATGGGCTTTGATTCCACGGTCAAAACCATCTGGAGTCATTTGCTCCTTAAGCCAGCCTTTCTCTTTTTCAGCTTGTTTGAGGGCGGGTTCCCAGACTTTCTTTAACAGTTTCATGGCTGCTTCCGGTGTTTCAGCCATGGTGTTAGAAAGTACATAGTCCGAGTGATGCTTATAGCCGAGCATTTTGGCACGTTTTATACGCAGATTAACAATTTCTCCAACTATAGCGTTATTATCGAACTCATTGCCGTTATCACCCCTGAGAGCCCAGCCGTTAAAGGCTTTTTCACGCAGATCAGGGCGTGTGGAATATTGCAGAAAAGGCTCTACGCTGGACCGGTTTAGGGTAATCACATATTTACCAGGCATATCTCGGAGTTTAGCTTGAGATGCAGCTGCATCACGCAGTGATTGTGGTAAGCCGTCCAGGTCACTCTCTTCCAGGACCATGATAAAGTTACGGGTATCATTGAGTTGATTTTGACTGAAGGTGGTCGTAAGCGTAGAAATGCGCTCATTGATTTTAGCCAATTCTTCACGTGCAGCAGCATCCAGTTTGGCTCCGGCGCGAACATAGTCATTGTAAATTCGCTCAACTAAACGTGTTTGTTCAGGATTGAGACCAGCCTCTTTACGCGTTTCGTACACTTTTTCGATACGCTCGAAAAGGGCTTGATTGAAAAGAATGTCATTATTATGACGCGTGAGCATCGGTGAAATCTTGCTCTGTAGCGCCTGTATTTCATCATTTGACTCAGTCCTGGCCAGGCTGAAGAAGACCCCGGACACGCGGTTCAAGGCCGCACCGGCTAATTCCTTTTGCTCAAGGGTGTTCTCGAAAGTCGGCTCGGTGTTTGAATTAGCGATGGCATCAATTTCCGCTTTGTGCTCTTTAAATGCTTGCTCAAAAGCCGGCATGAAATGCTCAATTTTGATTTCAGCAAATGGCGGGGCGCCGAAGGGTGTGTCCCATGTTTCAAAAAACGGGTTAGCGGCTACTGGTGCTGCTTCTGCAGTCGCGGTTTCTTCTTTCTGTCTTGAACAACCACTTAACAGTAGTGCCGTCAGGGCTAAGCCGGAGAATGACAATTTTTGTAATCGACTGAGTTGCATAGGGTCTCCTTGAGAAATGCCTTGCTATTCCAGGGGGCCGGGCGAGCTTTTACGGGCCCGGCGTTATTTGGTGACATGATAGGGGGTTTCGTTCATTCGCCAACTGGTGTGAACCGGCTTCTTTTGGCCATGAAATTGTTGTTTGATAACAGGAGCCCACTTGATGACTCAGCGTTGGATCGTTGCGTGACCTACTTGGAAACCTCTGATAGCCATAAGCTCTTCGAGATCACGGTAACTGAGTTTGAAGCGAAGGTAGGCTTAGACGGAGAACAACACCACATCCAATGGAAAGTGGTGACCTTTTTAAAACGTAACAATCATGGTTGGGTTCCAGTCAATAGGATGGTGCTTACAAGGACAAATCATGCCGGGGCATGATGTCGTCATCATAGCTCATTCTGCGATTTCTGGAAAGGTGTGACAGAACCATACAGCCAAGGGTCTTGGCCAGGCCGTACACAGGCCGTCTTCAGCCTTGCGAAAGTAGGCGGGACAGGTTTCGCACAGGGCATAATCGACGGGGAAGATGCCGCCGAGCACGAACAACAACAGCATCATGGGCAAACCCTCGGCACAACCGATCCATCAATGGAAGGGACCCGACCCCCGTCAGGAAGCCGGGTCGAAAACAAAGCTTAGAAGTGGTAGCGCAGGTCGACACCGATCTGACGTTTCATGATGTCGGCGAAGATGTGCTGCTGCACGTCCTCGTCAGCGAGGTTGGTGATCTTCAGATTGGCCGACAGGCGGTTGTCAAACCAGCGGTAACCCAGGTTGAAGTTCAAAATGTCGTAGGCGTCCACCTCGCCGTGGAAGCGGCCGTCCAACACGTCGGTCGAGAAGAACTCGTCCTGATGGTTCCAGCTCAGGCTGCTGAACAGGCGGTTGCTGCTATAGCCGATCTTCAGGTTATAGCGGTTGGTGGGCGGGAACGACAGTTCCTCCTCCGGGAAGGGATTGGGGTCGTCCTCGATCACGGGATCGTCCTGCCAACTCCAGTTGAAGGCCATGTCCCAGTAGCGGTCGAAGCGGTGTTCCACCGAGAACTCGATGCCCTCGTAACGAACGGGTCCCAGGTTCTGGTAGGTGAACAGGCTGGGGAAGCCGATGCCCTGCTGCAAAAGCAGGTCGATGACCGCGGGCGGAAGGGGCCAGCCGGGCGGCGGGTTCTCCGAGGTGTAGACCGCGCCCGGGGGGTTGAGGAAGTTCATATTGTTGTCGGTATCGTTGCGGTAGAAGGACAGGCCCACCACGGTCTGGTCGAAGACGCCCGTGTAATTGAACTCATAGGCGGTCAGTTCGTCCTCAGTCAGGTCCTGGTTACCCACGGCGGGCGTAATCACCGGGAAGATCTGACCGGCCAGGCGGGGATCGATGAGGCCCAGATCCAGGGAAGCGGCCACAATGGCGGTGTCCAGGTAATTGTCGATCAACGACGGCGCCCGGAAGGCCTCGTTGTAGGACAGACGGAAGGTGTGACTGTCGGAGGGCTGGTAGAGGAACGACAGGCGCGGCGAGATCACCACGTCGTCGATCGAGTCGAACTTGTCGAAGCGGGCGCCCAGCACGGCGCGGAATTTTTCGTAGACGATTTCGTCCTGGAAGTAGGCGCCGAACTCATTGCGGGTGTCCTCACCGGCAGCCAGCGACAACTCGAAATCATTGAACCTGGCGTTACCGCCGTAGGTCAGGTTGTGACGGTCGCCGATGGTGGTGCTGTGACCCACTTCGAAGTCATAGGTATTGGTCTTGAAGACAAAATCGATGGGTTGACCGGTCGTGGCGTCCAGGGTCAACACGTTGATGGCGTTGCCGTCCAGAATGTTGGCGAAAAAGTTCAGCTTCAGGTTACCCTTGGTGTAGTTGACCTTGCCGTAGGTCAGGGTATTGCCGTCCTGGATGTCGAACGGGCCGATGCCGGAGTGAATGATGCCCTCGGTGCCGGCGCTGCCGATGCCGTAGACGATCCTGCTGTCTTCGCTCAACTCCTGATCGAGGCGGAAGTCGATCTTGGGCTGTTTCGTGGGCGTGTTCTCGAAATCGGGATAGGGAAACCCGCCGGTGCCCTTTTCAGGGTCGAAGGGCACGATGCCGGTGGGGCGCGCCCAGGGATCGGAATCGAAATAACCGGCCGAAATCTTATAACTCCAAGTGTCATCAACCACGGCGGCATGCGAGATGTCGAATCCGTAGCTGTTGCCGTCGTCCAGGTCGCTGCCGTCCACGTCGCGGCCGAAGGTGCCGTAGTTCAGGCCCAGGGAGGTACCCTGCATTTCGCGAGGGGTCTTGGTGATGATGTTCACCAGGCCGGTTTGCGCGTTGGCCCCCCAGATGGCGGAAGCGGGTCCGCGCACCACCTCGATTTGTTTGATTTCATTCATATTGGTGGGCAACAGGTCCCACAGCACGATGCCGAAGAAATCGAGGTAGATGGTGCGTCCGTCCAACAACGCCAGTTGGGTGTTGGAAAGCGAGGAGGTCTCCTCGCGGCTGGTAACGTTGATGTCGCGCGCGGAAAACTGGATGACGTTGACACCGGGCAACTCGCGCAGGATGTCGCCGAAATCATCGGTGACGGAGTTCTCCAGGTCGGCAAGGGAAACGACGCTGATCGTGGCGGGCGCATCGATGAGTCGGGTTTCCACCTTGGAAGAACTGACCACGGTCAACTCTTCGTACTGGGCGGGTTCCATGCGAAAGTCGCGCTTTAAACCGGAGGCGCCGATATTGAGGCCTTCCTCCGTGATGGTGGTGAAACCGGTCATGGTAATGGTCAGTTTATAGGAACCGTCGGGGACGGAAATCGAAAAATCGCCGTCCTTACCGGTGACGGTCGATTTTTGGGTACCGCCCTCCAAGAGGATGGTCGCGCCGGGCAGACCGCCGCCGGAATAGGTTACTCGACCGCTAAAGTCGCCTGAAAACAGTGGGAAACAAAGGCCTGGCAGGAGCAATAGTCCTGCAATCCATTTTGAACGCATTTCATTCTTCTCCGTAAGTCAGCTCAATGGCAGGAACACTGAATAACTTCCCAACCTATCTCAAATCACGCGACAAGTCAAACGAGGAAACAACGGATTCCTGTCGCCAATTGTGTTTGGCCGGTGTGAGCCCGGCGTTGGGTCAACACCCGGACCATAGCAGGCGGAACTCATAAAACCCCCTTTCGTTCCCCGGAAGATAAGGGGCGGGTCTGTCGTAAGCGGTTCACTTCCCGAGCGACGGAGTTGTTGTTTGCCAAAAAACAGTACTGTTCCCGGGAGTCGGTCCGCTGGAGCCGGAAAAGGGGGTTTCATTGACGGGATGGAGACTGTTCGATTCCCGAAACCCACCTTCAATCTCGGAATTGGTGACTCTTGCCGGATAATTTAACAACTTCCGTTCGGGTTTTGATGTGCCCGACCTCCGGTGTGTCGGCCCCAATTCGGAGAATACAACCGAAGGTGACGTTTGATTGACGCTTTTTCCGGGAAAAAGACCTTGTTTGACCCTTCGAAGGGCATCACGTCCGGGGGACAGGACCACCCGGCGCTACTCAAACCGGTTCCGTTCCCGGGAATTATGCTACCTTCGAGGCCTCAGGGTAGTCCCATTCTCAGACCAAGGGCCTCTTTTACGACTTAAAAGGGGTTTCTTGTGTAAAAAACTTGCTGGTTTGTCGGCAAAGTCGCCATTCAACAACCAAATGAATAACTTTCGACCAAAAGGATGTTTATGCAGCACGAGGTGTTAATCAGTTGCTTTATGCACCAACTTTTTCCTGTTTTTTAGCAAAGATTGGCTCGGTGCCGGATACCCACATGACAACCCGCACATTCTCGACCTTGACGATACCCTGGGTGCGGTAGTCACCGGGGCAGACCAGTGGTCGATTATTTGCTAAAATATGAGCTGATTCGCGGCCGGCATCCGCTTTGATGTTTATTACCGTTCTTTGCGTTCCCGCCGGAATCGGGGCAAGTATGAGGAGAATTAAGTTTGATGACTCGCATTATATGGCTTTGTTTTGCGCCGGCCTGGATGCTTTCAGCCTGGGCCCAGGTTCCCTATCTGATCAACGACCTTACGACCGATCTTCCCGATAATCCCGGTGACTCTCCCGGCAACATGATCGAGTATGCCGGCAAAGTGTATCTCACCCTGGATGACGGCCGCCATGGTGGCGAGATTTGGGCCGGCGACGGTACACCCGGCGGTACTCAACTGTTGGTAGACCTGAATCCGGGCATGTCCGGCAGCAATACACGCTTTGTGGGCGTGATCGACGGTTTTCTGTTTTTTGCGGCTCGGGATTCAGGAACCGGTGAAGCTCTTTGGCGAACTGACGGCACTGAAAACGGCACCGTCATGATTGCCGACCCTTTTCCGGGTATCGGCCGTGAATGGATAGAGCGTTGGGTCACCAGGGGCTCACAAATCTTCTTCGTCATGGGAGACAGCCTTTGGGTTGTCAACGCGGACGGTACCGGACTCACAAGGATCTTAGATCAGCCTACTCATGATTTGGTGGTGTTCAAGAGCCTGGTCTATGCGGTCACCGAAAGTGGAACCTATGTCACCGACGGAACGCCGGAAGGTACGAATAGGGCATTCCTTGCCCGGCCTCAAACTTTTTATCCCTTGGGCGATTTGCTGCTCATGCGCGTTTCCACACCGCAAACCGGTACAGAACTGCATGCTTACGACGGGTCGGGAGAGCCGGAACTGGTCAAGGACATCAATCCGGGCAATGCCGGCAGCAATTTCAGCGCGGCCATGGTCGTCGGCAATCGTTTGTTTTTTTGGGCTTACTCGTCCGACTTGGGTACGGAGCCTTGGGTCACCGACGGAACCCCTGACGGCACCTACCTGGTCAAGGATGTCGTTCCCGGCAACCTCAGCTCCAACTACAGCGACCTCGTGGTGCTGGATGATCTGTTGTATTTCTCAGCGCCTTACCAGGGCCAGGCCCATATTTGGGTTTCGGACGGCACGGAAGACGGCACCCGGCCGGTGGTCTTATTGGGTAACGAGCTTAGCGCTTATGTCATGACCTCGCACCAGGGCGAGATCTATTTCACCTTTAGGGAGGATTTGTGGAAGACGGACGGTACGCAAGACGGCACCACAAAACTGGAGACGGTCGGCGCTATCAGGCAGCCTACTTCAACATCTTTCGGCTTATTCTTCAGCGCCCGGACCGGCGATCTTCCCGATAACAGTCATCTATGGATTACAGACGGCAGCCCGGGCGGCACCTATCGCTTTATCGACGTCAATCCGGGTTACAGCGATTCCGAACTGCGTAAAGCGGCGCTGTTCGGCGATGAAATGATCGTTCACCTGGTCAAGGAATACGACAACGATGAGCTGTGGCGCTCGCGTGGTTGGATCGACAACACCCGGTTTTTCTTCGAAGAAAACCATATCCGCCAGGTGATTCCCTACGACGACCGTCTGCTGATCAATACCGAGGAATTCACGAACGGCGAGCTGTGGAACAGCGACGGCACGGCTGAAGGGACCGCTCGCTTTGCATCGAGACCTGTCCGGTTCCGCGAAGTTGCTTTTTGGAACGACGACCTGTACGCGATTTCCGATCTCACATTGTACCGCTCCAAGGTCCCCTCGAATTCCAGGACTCTGAATGAAGTGTTGCGGGCCGGTTACATGAGTCAATTGACGCCCGGCGTCGACCGTATTTTTTTTCGAGGCGCAACAAGCGGTACCAATATTGAGGTCATGGCCTCCGACGGCACCCCGGAGGGAAGCGGCCTGCTGGCGGACCTGAAAGAAGGCGGGGGTTCTTACCCTCTTTGGTTGACGCTCTTCGGCGACAAGCTATGGCTTGCCGCGAATCTGGACGATATGGGCCGCGAACTGGTGCGCGTCGATTTGGACGGGTCGAATGTGCTGAAGCTGGATCTGTACCCCGGCATTGAATCCGGCAGCCCCGAAAATTTCAAAGTCTTCGGTAACCTGCTGTTGTTTACCGCACACACCCCGGAGCACGGTCGCGAATTGTGGCGAACCGACGGCACCGAGGCCGGTACGCAACTGGTTAAGGACATCCTGCCCGGCTCCGGCTCCTCCCAGCAAGCCCTGCCGGAAGAAATTACCGAGTCCCTGTTTGTGGAAATGGGAGGGTTCATCTATTTCGCGGCCATGGATGCGGCGCATGGTCACGAGTTATGGCGCACCGACGGTACCGAAGCGGGTACGACACTGATCGCCGATATCTTTCCCGGAGAACGTAGCGGCTCCCCGGCCGGGTTGACCGTTATGAACGGCAGGCTTTACTTTTCCGCCGCCGATGCCGCCGGTCGCGAGTTGTGGACCTCGGACGGTACGGCTGCCGGTACGCGCCGCATTTCGGATATCCTTCCCGGGCCGGCTTCCTCTTCGCCGGAGTTGTTGGGCGCCGGCGCCGGCGTGCTTTACTTCAGTGCCGCTCATCCCACCGCGGGCCGCGAGTTGACGGGCTACCGGGAGTTGCCCGATGTGACCATTACCGCGCCCGACGCCCTTTGCTCGGGCAGCAGCGGCAACACGGCGAGTGTGCCGCATGTGAACGATGCGGCCGTTTATGCCTGGACCATTACCAACGGCGTGATCGATCGAGGACAGGAGACGGCGGTCATCCAATTCACGGCGAACGGCGGCGGCGATGTGGAACTGGGTTGCACCATCACGATTGACGGTAAGTCGGATAGTTCCTCCAAAACGGTGCCGGTATTGAATGCGGCTCCCGCGATGCCCGGTGCGATCAGCGGCGTTTCGACGAGTTGCCCCTACCCGGAGGCGCTGACCTACAGCATTCCGCCTCAGGCCGATGCAACCTCATACGAGTGGCGCATTCCTGCCGGTTCCCGGATTGTATCCGGCCGGGGGACCACGGAATTGACGGTGCTCCTGGGCGAACTGAGCGGTGAGATTGCGGTCAAGGCGATCAATCCCTGCGGCGAGGGACCGGAGCAAACGCTTGCGGTGACCATCTACCGGCAGGCAACGCCGGCCTACGCCGGCGAGAACCGGGTCGTTTGCACCACTTCCTTTCAAATGGAGGCCGAGACCCCCTCTGCCGGTACCGGTACCTGGTCGATCCTGTCCGGCCGGGGCGGTTCGTTCGCTGATGTGAATGATCCGAATACCGAGTTTACGGGCGTTTCCGGTGAGACCTACGAATTGGAGTGGCGCATTTCTCTACCGCCCTGTGACGATACTTATGCCACGGTCACCCTGGCTTTTGTGGAACCGTTGGAAACCGCCGACGCGGGGCCGGACCAAACGGTTTGCGGCGTGGCCACTCAATTGGAAGGCAATGAGGTGGACTGGGGCGCCGGAATCTGGTCGATCGTCAGCGGTTTGGGCGGCGTTCTTGACAATCCCCATGATCCGACCACCGAATTCGAGGGACGCCGGGGACAGACCTATGTACTGCGTTGGACCCTGCGCGGTAAACCCTGCGATGTATCTTCCGACGAGGTTACCGTCCGCATTGTCGGCTCCCTTCAAGTGGAAGCCGGGCCCGACATCTGTATTCAGGCGGAAACACCCTATCGTCTCCAAGGTTCCTCTTCATTGGGCTCCGGGTCCTGGACGATCGTCGACGGCCCCGACCTGTCGCCCTCGCAACTCAGTCAACCGACGCAACCCGATTCCCTGTTCACCCCGAGCGCCATGGGTGATTACGTACTGAGTTGGGCCGCGTCCTATCCGGGTTGCCCGGATGAAAGCGACCGGGTTCACCTGTCGGTGGTCGGTCCGGGCATTGCACCGGAGTCCGTGGCGAGCTTCGATAAGAACCTTGCCTATAACTCGGAATCCAGGCCCGGCGATATGGTTGAATTGAACGGTATTGCTTATTTTTCCGCCTGGACCTGGCGCTACGGCACCGAATTGTGGCGTAGTGACGGTACCGAGGCCGGTACCTACCTGTTGCGCGATATCGACAGCCGCCCCATTTCTCCCCTGGGCACGGAACACGGTTACCCAAACGAGCTGACCCGATCCGGCGAACAAATCTTCTTCAGGGTGGGCCGATCCTATCATGCGAATCCAAGACTGTGGGTGACCGACGGCACATCCGGAGGCACGCGCCCGGTAACCTACAACGGCGCACCCATTTCCAGGCCCGACAACCTGACCGACCTGGGCAGCGTGCTTTATTTCTCCGCCCCCGCCGGTGGTTCCTACGGTAAGGAAATACTCTGGCGCTCCGACGGGACGGATGAAGGTACCTGGCCGGTGGGCGAAAAGATCGGTGCGGTCTACAACCGGGCCGTCAATGCCGTGGGCGCCTTGGATAACCTGTTGCTCTTCAACACGGAGGACGGCTTGTGGGTCACCGACGGCATCGAGGAAGGCACCGCCCGTTTGGACGGCAGCCTGAATGCCGAGAACGGATTCACACGTCACGGCGACCAGTTGTTTTTTGCCTCCGGTGAACAATTGTGGGTCACCGACGGCACCAAGGCAGGCACTATTCGCCTGGACGAGATTGCCGGTCTGAGGGAGCCCGTCGTCATGGCAAGCGGCGAGCGCTTCCTCTTTTTCACGGCGGGGGTTCTACTGGGCGGCGACAGTTGGGACCTGGGTCTATGGCGGACCGACGGTACCCCCAAGGGTACCGTAACAGTCCTGAATCCGGGCGATACCGAGGGGCCCCATGTTTACGGCGCCATGCAACTCTATCCGCACGGGGACAAACTCTACTTCTACACCCAGGGTCGGCTTTATGTCACCAACGGAATCTCGGGCGGGGCGACCGGATTGTTGGATACCGATTACTACGGCGCAATGCTGCCCCTGGGGGATTTTATGTACTTCGGCGCATCCGCATCCCCGGAAAACACGGAACTGTGGCGCACTGACGGCACGGTGCAAGGCACCTCCCTGGTCAAGGATCTCTATCCCGGCGAGGGCTACAGTGATCCCAAACCACTATTGACCGTGGGCGACCAATTGTTTTTCAGTGCCTCGCCGCCCGTTGTCGACATGGAGTTGCTGGTAACCGACGGCACCGCCGAAGGTACCCGGTTGGTCAAGGATATCAACCCGATCAGGTACAGCGGTTACCCCGAGCGACGTTGGATCGTCAACGGCAGTTTGATCTATCTCAGAACCACCGATGCATTCGGGGAGGAATTGTGGAAGGCCGACGCAAACGGGCATTCGCTGCTACGGGATATCTATCCGGGTGAGACCGGAAGTTCCCCGGAGAACTTTTATGTGGTCGGCTCCACCCTGTTTTTTCAGGCCGACAGCCCCGGAGTGGGCAGGGAACTCTGGGCAACGGACGGCAGTCAGGCGGGTACCCGGTTGGTTCGCGACATCGACCCCGGCCCGGATTGGTTTTTGCTTTCCCATTTCTTCGAGGCAGACGGCAAGTTGTTTTTCCACACGCTTGCCGGCGGCAATGAGTTGGGCTTATGGACCAGTGACGGCACTAACGAGGGCACGCGCCGCCTGCTGGATATCTATTCAAACGACCTGCCCCTTTATCCGGATCCGGGTATTCCCTGGAGGGGCGCGGCCTTTACCAACAACCGCGGTGCTCTCTGGCGGATGGACGGCACACTGGCCGGTACCCGACAGATTGTTTCCAATCCCGCTCCCGGCAATCCGAACGGCTTCGTCCCCTCCGGCGACCGCCTGTTCCTGCGCGGCAGTCAGGCCTATGTCAGTTCAAGCCTGCTGTGGGTAACCGACGAGAACGGCGAGAATCCCGTTGCGATCGAACGCTCCGAGCAACCGCAAAACATGGCGGCTCTTAACGGCGGCCTGTTCTATACCAACGAAACCCAAAACGAGGGCCGCGAACCCTGGTTCACCGACGGGACGCCCGAGGGCACCTTCATGCTTGCCGACTTGAACCCGGGCTCCGCAAGTACCGAGGTTGCGGAGGCTGTTTCCTTCAACGGCCGGGTCGTGTTTACCGCAATAACCAATGCGAGCGGCGAGGAACTGTGGATCACGGACGGCACCACCGCCGGAACCCGTCTGTTCGCCGACCTGATTCCGGGCCCCGGCGGCAGCGAACCTCGGGAACTGACCGTATTCGGCAACCAGCTCTATTTCACCGCTTCCACCGGCGTGGGAAGCCGGGTTTTGTTTGTATCCGACGGCCATTGCACCGGCGTGGTTCCCAAGATCGCCCGCAACGGCGAGGACGAGATGCCCTCCCAACTGCTTACCGACGGGCAGAAACTGTTCTACCAATCACTGAACCCCGCCGCCTACAGGGTGTCGCTGAATATGGTGGAGAGCGGCGTCGTCAATATTGCCGATCCCACGCTCCGGGCGATCGTCACGGCCGCCGTGGACGGTAATAACGATCAGCGCATCGATAGGGACGAGGCCGACACGCTTACCGTTCTAGACATCACGGATCGAGGCATCACCGACCTGCGCGGCATCGAGGGTCTGACCAGTTTGGAAACTTTCCTTGCCGCCGACAACGAGATCACCGACATCGGCCCGCTGGTGCGCCACGGTAACCTGGGTTTTGCTCCGGGTCACCTGATCGACCTGCGCGGCAATGAATTGGATGAGGGCGACTGCCCGCAAATCGATCTGCTTACCGAACGCGTGAACGATACCGGTGCAACGCTGCAGTTCCAACCCCAGAGGATGTTCGGCTATCCCGGCTACGACCAATGGCCGCGTTACAACATTCTGGAATTACTCGGCGGCGCCGACCTGGATGTCGAACTGAACTGCGGCAACGCGATCGGAGCGGAGGCAGGACGATGAATAACGTATCTATCCATAAGACGTTCGGAAGTTTTTCAGCCCTGGCGATGCGCTTTGTTTTGATATGGGTTTCCGTGCTTTCTCTTCAGGCCCAGAATCCAGCGCTTGTCGCCGATCTGGCCGCCGGGACCGACGATTACGACCCGGCGCAATTCAAAGGGACTACCGTCACGGCCCATGCCTTGGAAGATGACGCGCTGCTGATAGCCCTTTCCGGCGCCGATGACGGTGACGGCATCTACCGAACCGGGGGCCGCCTTTGGGACACCGAACTCATTACCCGTGCCTCCGATGTCATCTCGATGGATCGCGTGGGAAACCTACTCTTCTACGCATCTCGAAACGATTTTTCCAACCTTTACGAAATGACCGCCCGCAATCTGGACACCGGTCAAGAACACACGCTGGCCGTCAGGGCCGACAGCACCACCTACGGCACCCTCATCTACAACGACCAACTGGTTTTTTTCGGTAGCCTCACGGAAGACGGCCCTGATTCTTTCCTGATCAGTGACGGAACCCCCGAGGGCACCCGAGCGGTAACGTCGGTTTCTCCCATTTCCCTTGAAAGCGACACTGCCGTCCCCTTGAACGGCCTTGTGCTGCTGCCCACCAATGACGGCAGTATCACGCGCCCCGTACTGACCGATTTCACCCCGGAGGGCACCCGGTTTTTGGGCGATGTCAGAATGATCTCCCGCAGCGCTGAATCCTATATGCTGCGCATGGGGGACCGCGTCTTCTTCAATGGTTACGACGCGGAACACGGCGAGGAGATATGGGTCACCGACGGCACCGATGAGGGCACCCGCCTGCTCGCCGAACTGAGGCCCGGATCACTCGGCAGTGACCCGGACTTCCACGCGCGCTTGGATGATCGACGGTTCACTTTTTCTGCCTCCCGGCGAATATGGGTCAGTGACGGCGATCAGGTTACCGAAGTCATGGAATACCCCCCTCTATACCTGTACCGGGGCGCACGAACCCTGGCTGACGGGGTTCAACTGCTTTTTTTCAATAGAGAATCGAGCTACCGGGTATGGCGCACCAAGGGTAGTGTCGAAGACACCTATTTCTTGACGGAATTCACGGGCGAACCGTACCTGCTCGATGCAATCGCCTTCGGGAAACGTCTCTTCTATGCTCACGCTGTTGAAGGGAGCGGGACGGAATTATGGCAGACCGACGGAACCTTCCCGGGCACCGGTATGGTGAAGGATCTTTACCCCGGGGCGATTGGTTCCGCTCCTACCGATTTTATCGTCCACGGCAGTCAGCTTTTCTTCACCGCCGACAGCCCGGAAATCGGTCGTGAGTTGTGGCGCCTCTGCAGGAAACCTGAAACCTCGATAACCTCCGACAACCTGGTGGTGTGCGCCGGCGCCGGCTATTCCGCCGCGGTGCCGAACGCCGGGCCGGGTGCGGATTATGCCTGGAGCATCCAAAACGGCGTCATTACAGCGGGTGCGGACAAGCCGACCGTGGCGTTCGAACCCGACGGCAACGGCCCCGTTACCCTGAATGTGACCGTCAGTGTGGTCGGCGGCTGCATCGATCGCGGCAGCCGCGTTTTCGACCTGGTCGGCGCGGCGCCCGCCCAACCGGGCTCGATTGCGGGCGACACCGGTTTTTGCGCCGACGGAATCCATCGCACTTATTCCGTGCCCGAACAGGACGATGCCGACGGCTACAACTGGACCGTACCGGCAGATGCCCGAATTATCAGCGGTCAGGGCACCTCGCGGATCGAACTGCTTCCGGGAAACACCGACGGGCAGATCACGGTGGAAGCCTATAACGACTGCGGCGTCAGCGTGCCGCGCTCATTGGCGATAACCCTTTCCGCCGAATTCGATACGGCCGATGCAGGACCCAACCAGGGGCCCTGCGGCGTTACCTCTACCCTGCTCGCGGGCAATCCTCCTTCCCAGGGCAACAGCGGCTTTTGGGAAATCGTCAGCGGCATCGGCGGCGTCCTGGCCGACCCCGCCCAAGCCGACACCGTTTTCACCGGACTTGCGGAGGAAACCTACCAGTTGCGTTGGACCCTCTCCGGCGCCTGCGGCGAAAGCAGCGATGTTTGCTACGTGACATTCTTCAACCCGCCCACTACCGCCGACGCGGGGCCCGACAAGGTGGTTTGCGGCCCCACCATTTACTTGGAGGGCAACAGCCCCACCTACGGCGTGGGCCACTGGGAGGCTGTCTCGATAACGGGGGAAAGCATCTGGTTCAGTGAGCCCTACCATCCCCGTAGCCGGGCCGAAACAGAGGCCGGTGACCTGACCTTGCGCTGGGTGATCGAAAACGGCGACTGCCCCGCATCCTCTGACGAGGTAGCGATTCAACTCATCGAAAATATCATCAGCTACGCGTTCACCGCTGGTCAGGATCAGAGCCTGGCCGCCGGGGAGATCGCGCAACTGGATGCCGTCTATCACCCGACCTGGGATGTCAACTGGACGGTTGTAGACGGTCCCTATACCGGCTCTGAACAGTTCAGCGATCCCGCGATAGGAAATCCCGGTTTTACGCCCCTGGGCGGAAGCGGTGTCTATACGCTTCTCTACGAGGCGGACGCGAGCGTTTGCGGCTCACGATCGAGCAGTCTGGAGCTGACCTATAGCCCGGGTTCCGGTTCTTCGCGACTGACGCTGCCCGAAAGCGCCTGCGCCGGGGACGTTGATTATACCGCGGAGGTTTCCGGCGTCACGGCTCGTTCGCAAATAACCTGGCATGTGGTCAACGGAGCCCTTTTGGAAGGTCAAGGCACGCCGCATATCCGCTTTGCCGCCGGTGTGGAGGGCGATGTGGTCTTGTCGGTCATCATCGGCGACAACCGGAAGGCGATTCAGGGGACCGTACCCATCGTTTCCTTCGCGCCCCACAACTGGCGAACCGGTAACGCCCGCTCCGATTTGGACGGCAGCGGCCGGGTGACCGTGCTGGATCTGGTGAGGCAGGAGAACCTTTGTCCATAGTTTTCGACCCCCTTGTGTCCAAGGTGTGTCAAAGGCGATATAGTTCGTACCTCGGAGTGTGGTCAAAATCACACAACACCGCGGCGAGCCGGCCACGGTCATCTCGACCGATCGTCTAAGTATTGAAATAAAAGATCTTTTGCCCCCTCTTAAAGCCGGCCCGACATTTGCTTACTTGGAGCGGCGGAGGGGTTTATATGATGAATCAAGCGACCATCGAGAGAGAAGTAAGCGCGGTTGGGACGGGATTGCACTCCGGTAACCTGGTCAATATGACCTTGAAACCCGCGGCGCCCAACACCGGTATCTGCTTTCTGCGGACCGACCTCGCCGGTGCTTCCGTCAAAGCGTCCATGGATAATGTCGACTTCAGCTCGCTCCAACTGGCGACCACCCTGTCCGCCGGCGGCGTGGTGGTGCAAACCACCGAGCACCTGATGTCCGCGGCCTACGCTTACGGCATCACCAACATGGTGGTCGAACTGGACGGACCCGAGGTGCCCATCATGGACGGCAGCGCGGCGCCCTTCCTGGTCCTGCTGGAAGAAGCCGGGCGGAAACGCCAGGCGGTTGCTTGCAAAGTTCTTGAAGTTACCAAACCCTTCGTCTTCGAAGACGGCGATAAGCGCGTCGAGATCAAACCCGCCGATGATTTCCGCGTATCCTACGAGATCGATTTCGATCACCCCCTCATTCGCCGCCAGCAAAAAACATTCGTGGTTGACGGCGCCCGCTTCGAAAACCAGATCGCCCCTGCGCGCACCTTCGGCTTCCTGCGCGACGTGAACATGTTGCAAAGCATGGGCCTGATCAAGGGCGGCAGCTTGGACAACGCCGTGGTCTTGGACGGCGACCGCATCCTCAACGGCAACCTGCGCATGGCCGACGAATTCGTCAGCCACAAGATCTTGGATCTGGTGGGCGATTTTTCCGTCTCCGGTTATCGTTTCCGCGGCCACGTCAAAGCCTTCAAAGCCGGCCATGACATGCACGCCCGTTTCATGCGCGCCTTCCTTGCAAGTGACTGCTACCGCATCGTCACGGTCGCGGAAAAAGCAACCGTACGCCCCGCGCTCACACGCCCTGTCGCAGCCTCCGTCTGAACCGCTAGCGGGCTTTACACACAACTATTTACAAAGCGCGGACCTTTTCCCGAACTTCGACTGTTTCGGGTCATGCGAGGGCTTTCAGCAACTTATCTCGCCATGTTGCGAATTCCTTAAGGGAACCGTTGACAAGCCGTGTGGCTTGATATAATTTTAGGCCATCAACAGGTTCTTTCTGAGTTGATCGACAAGGGATGATGAATGGCGATTGAGGGCAATCTCAGCAGTGTAGATATACAGGACATCGTTCAACTGCTCAACCTCAACCAGTCGACAGGGTTACTGCACATCCAGTCATCCAACCTCCAAGGTTTGCTCTATTACCGCGAGGGCGATATCGTCAACGCGGAAGTGGAAGGCATGACCGGTTCCCCCGCGGCCTATGTCCTGCTGAGTCAGAGCGAGGGCTCGTTCAACTTCGAAATCGCCGAACACCAGGCCTCGCGGGAAATCCATCGCTCCATCCACGACCTGGTCTTGGAGACGGCCCGCCGCAAAGACACCATCAGCAAGATACGCGCTTCCATCAAGCACGACAATATCGTGTTTCTGCCCCTGGTCGATGTGCGCATTCCGCATTTGCGCAAAGATTTCAACGAGTTCGAACTGAAGCTGCTCAGCCAGTTGGACGGGCAAACCGAGGTCAAGAACATCATCGATAAAAACAAGGAAACCGCGTTCGAAATCTTCTATGTACTGTATGACCTGGAACAACGCGGCTTCCTGAAACGGGTGGATATCTACAAGATCCTGGATGTCGAACCGCTGAAGAAGTTGTTCGGCAAGAATACCGATGTTCACATCTCCCAGGAGATTCTGGACGAATGGTTGGAAGAATCCATGACCTATGCCGAATGCGAATTCGTGGAGATTCGCACGCGACACAACACCTACGGGCAGGTTTCCCTGATTGTCAAACCCAATGTGCCGCCCAGCGTTATCCTGGTGCCGCCCTCCATCATGAAGCAGTTCGAGGTGACGCGCGGCGAGAAGGTTTTGGTGAAACCCATTCTCGACCCCGGCTAACCCCGTCAAAATGCGGGTCGTATTTGCTAAAGTTCTCGTTTTTCGGAGCGATACGATCATGTGGAGGTTCCCATGAACACGGCTAACCCACTGCAGCCTTCTCCGGACGAAGATGTCCGCGCCAACCCCCGCATGTTACTCAATAAGATTCAAAACTTCACTGATCAGGTAGGGGATACCTTTAACAGCATCTTGGAAGCCCTCACGCGTTTGCAGGACGATATCAAGCAGCTGGAACACCTGAAACACGTGGCCGATGTGGCGGAGCAAATGCTCTCGGGCGAAACCCGCAGCCATGTCAGCATCCAGGCCAAGGGCGAGGTGGGCAAACTGGTCCACGCCATCAACCAGACCCTGGACAACCTGCAACAGTTGGACAAGACCGTTCACGAAGAAACCGGCAAGGTGCCCCAACTGGCCGAACACCTGGACCACATCACCAAGGAAACCGAAACCGCCACGCAGCAGGTCCTGGAAAAACTGGACCTAATGATCGAGGGTACGGAAAGCCAGGATAAGTCGTTGGAGGCTTTGAAGAAGGTTTCGGAAGAGCGGCTGAAGATGGACCAGGAGACCAAGGAAAACATTGAAAACTTCCTGGCCCACCTGGAAAGCGGCGAAAACCAGGAGATGGTCCTACAGGAAGCCATGGATTTCGTTGCCCTGATGGGCCAACAAGCCCGGGTTCACCTGGCCAAAACCGAAGAAGTCAATAACGCCATCACCAAGGTCAGTAGTGAGGCCCAGGAAAATATGAATCATGCGTTCGATATTATGAACGTGCTTCAGTTCCAGGATATCACCCGCCAGAAAGTGTCCAAAGTCATCGGCCTGCTCAAAGAAATGCAAACCGGCCTCTTCCGTCTGCTCAACATTTTCGGTATTGCTACGTCCGGCGAAGATCGCATGGAACTGACCGAGGAGCAAAAAGCGACTCAAGACCGCATCCTGGAACGGGACGCCCTCAACAAGGACACCCACGTCCTGGATGTAGACGACATTATCAAAAATTTCCAAAACAAATAATCACACGAGCGCCGGTCCTTCCGGGCCGGTTCGCCGATATCTTTGTCGAATGGATGCCCCTTGGATGGGATGCCGATCACTGAATCTGTAAAAAACTTGCATTTACAGGCATCAAGCCGGTTGCCCCCACGGTCCCTCTGGGCTAGTATGGTAGCAGTCCACAAGGAGAAATGCCGTAGATGGATGGTGTGAACAATCACTGGCGTTTTTTAAGCTCTAGGTTGGTAAGATCATGCTTTTTAATGCTTGCCCTTGCCTTGCCGGTCTCTTACGCCCAGGATGAGGAAACGCCCTCGGGCAGTTTCGAGAACCGCTTGAGCGAATTGTGGAGCACCTACCTGGGCGCCAAGGTAACCGGCGACAATGACGCGCGCGATAAAGCGCTGGACGCCATCAAGGACCTGCAACCCGCCGATTCGGGCAATTTGATCTTCGAACAGGCCGCCCTCTTGTTCCTGGAGGAAGGTTATCAAGACCTGAGATTGGGCCGCCTGGAATCGGCGCGGCGCGAGTTCCTCAACGCTGCCGACCTGAACCCGCACCTATGGCCCGCCTTCAGCGGTCTGGCCGATATCAAACGCAAGACCGAGGGCATCGAGCCCTACCTGCGCCTGCGTTACAAGGGCATCGCCCGGGCCTTCCAACTGGACAATGCCTTTTTCGTACTGGACGCCCTGGTCTGGTTTATCCGCAACATCTTCTGGTTCCTCACCATCAGTTTCGTGCTTTTTGCCGCTTTTTTATGCGCCAAATATGTACGCGCCTTCTACCACACCACCGTGGGTTCGTTTGAAGAAAAGGGCATGGAAGCGCTGTACGCCAACCTGATGGCCGTGGCCATTCTACTCTTACCGCTACTGTTGGGCGCCAATGCCTTTTTGGTTGCGGCTATTTATATCGTACTCTTCATTCCCTTCTTTGAACCCAATGAACGCCTGGCCGCCTATCTTTTGTTTATCTTTCCCATCCTCATCCCCTTCCTGGGCCTGTTTCTGGCCAATGTCAACCAGGCGCGCTCCAACCCTCTTTTGCGGGCGCACCTCGGCCAGTATTTCGACGGCGACCTGGACAGCCGCATTCAGTTCCTCCGGGACAATGTGCAGCACGGCGAACTGGGGAACCTGTCCCTGTTCACCATCGGCCGCCTCCAGTCCCAAAAGGGCGAATGGGCCGACGCCTTGGAAACCTATGAATTGATCCCCGATAACTCCAAGTACAAGCCGCTTTCGCTGGTCAACCAGGGCAATATCCACCTGCGCCGCAAGGAATACCAAAACGCCGCCGACACCTATGGCGCCGCCTTGCAAAAAGACCCCGAATACGCCCTGGCCACCTACAACCTGTCCGTGGCCTTGCGGCGCCAGGGCAAACTCCAGGAAGCGGAGAAACTGCGCGCCGACGCCTTCAACAAAGACCTGTCCTTACGCGAACGGCAGATTCATTCCCCCGACGAATACGAGGCGTCTGCAGATTCCAACGAACGCCTGTTCTACGCGCTTTCCGGCGAAACCAACGCCTTCAGCAGTAGTTGGCTGACCCATCCCATCGTCTTCGTGCCCGTGGTGGTTTGCGTGGCCATCCTGGTGCTGGCAATCCTGCACCTGCGCCTGCGCAATCCCCATCTGCTGGCCAAAGCCTGCACCAAGTGCGGACGCATCTTCTTTCAAAGCGATTCGCCCGAAAGCGAGTGGTGCAGCCAGTGCGTCAACCTCTACATTCGCAAGGAAGACCTGCCCAGCGAGGCCAAGATCCGCAAGCACGAGGAAGTGACCCGTTTCAATAAAAACAACCGCCTGATCGCCGGTATCGGCCAGGTGCTGGTGCCGGGTTCCAAAAAGGTGTTTACCGGTCACGCCCTGGCCGGATTGGTCATTGTCTGCGTCTGGGTGTTCCTGCTGGTCTTTTGCTTCATCCCGGTCAACGCGATCAGTTACCCCTACATGACCTATTTACAGGGGCCCGCCCTCACCACCATGCTGGTGGGCGCGGTGACGGTGGTCTACTGGGTCATTTTCGGATTGCGCCCCATCTGGCAGGAGGATTGACGTCATGGCACTTGCCGGAACCCTGAAGGATTTCTCCCTGGCCGATATCTTCCAGCTCATCGGCCTCCAGAAGAAAACCGGTGTCCTGACCCTTACCAACGACAAGGAAGAGGCCCGCATCCTGTTTATGAACGGCCTCGTGGTGGGCGCCGACACCAACAACCAGAAGTTGGAAAACCGCCTGGGCCACGTATTGGTCAAATCCAACCGCATCTCGCAGAACGAACTGGAAGAAGCCCTGACCTCCCAGCGCAACACCTTGCAGCGCCTGGGCCAGGTGCTGGTGCAAAAGGGCTTTATCAAACAGGAAGACCTGCGCGATTCCCTGCAAATGCAAACGTCCGAAATCATCTACCGCCTGTTCCGCTGGCTGGACGGCGAGTACCACTTCAAGCAGGAACGCTTCGTAGACTACGACCAGGAGAACTTCGCGCCCATCACCTCCGAGTCCATCCTCATGGAAGGGGTGCGCATGTTGGACGAATGGCCCATGATCGAAAAGGTCATTCCCGACTTCGAAACCATGGTCGACCGCACCCGCGAGGGCCGCACCATCAAGCTGAACGTGGACCAGAGCCTGTCGGTGGATGTCAGCGGCGAAGACAGCTTCAATTCCCTGCTGGAAGGCGTGCTGTCGGAAAACACCATGGACGAGGACAGCACCCCGCCCACATCCGGCATGCCCAACCTGTCCCACCAGATGGAACTTGTCCTGCGCCTGATCGACGGACCCTCCATGGTCCAGGACCTGATCGACACCTCCGGCCTCAACGAATTCGAAACCTGCCGCGCCCTCTACGACCTGATCGGCATGGGCCTGGTGCAAAAGCTCAGCGACGAGGAAGCCCAGTCCACCGTGGGCGTCATCGAGAAGGAACACCATATCCCCGTCTGGGTTCCCGCCATCCTGGTTGTCATCATCGCCGCGTTCAGCTTCTACCTGGCTTGGAACCCCTTGAATACCTACTTCCCCTCTCCCGCCAAAGTAGAACAGCTGGAAAACCAATGGGACGCCACGGTGGCCTACCGCCTCCGTAAAATCGCCTCGGCCGTCGAAATCTACTACATCACCGTGGGCACCCTGCCGCCCAACCTGGGCAGCCTGGAGCGGCGCAGCTTCCTGCGGGAAGACGACATCAAGGACCCGCGCGGCAACGACTTCTTCTACGACCTGGAACAGTCCGGCTACACGCTGGCCGGCCGCAACTTCGACGGCACCCGCTCGGCCGACATCCTGATCACCAGGACGTTCGCCCAAGAAACGGCTTCCCTGGAACCCTGACCCCAAAGGCAGACCGCGAGTCCCATGATGAGTGTTCCCCGGCTTCAAGGACATGCGCTGGTAAACGCAAGCGAAGAACAGGTACTCAAATACCTGTACACCACCGATCACCCGGAGTGGGACTACCTGCGCGGCCACGAATCTTTTTCCGAGAAATGGCTGATCCTCTTCCTGAGACGCGGCCGCGTGATCCCCCGCGACGCCATCCTGGAAATCTACCAGAACAAGGAATGGCGCAAGAGCTACCGTATCTGCCTGGCCATGCTGCGCTGCAAAAGCGCCCCGCCGTCGCTCACCATGAACCTGGTCGGCGCCATTCGCTGGGTGGACCTGATGCATACCATTCGGCTGCCCTACCTCTCCGGCGCCCTGCGCAAGCGCATGGTGGACGAGGTCATGGAGGTCATGCCCCGCCTGGCCTTGGGCGAAAAGATCGCCATGGCGCGCCAGGCCCCGCGCGGCCTGGTGAAACCGCTGCGCCTGCAAAGCGAGCGGCGCGTGATTCAAGCCCTGGTCACCAACTCGCAGTTCACCTACGAGGACGCCATGTTCATGGCTGCCTACCCGCGCATCGGCGAAAGCGCCCTGGGCGTGCTGGCCGCTTCGCCCCGCTGGAACAGTTTCCGCGAAATCAAACTGGCCCTGCTGCGCAACGACCGCACCCCCAACAGCAGCATCCTCCCCCTGGCCCGGACCCTGAACGAACAACTATTGCAATCGCTCTTGAGGGAAGGCAAGCTGAAACTCTATACTAGACGGCTGATCCAACGTATCCTGGAGGAACGCTTCCATCAAAAGCGGGGCGCGAAACCGGGACGCGGACACAACACGCGCAAGAGGTACTGAATGAATTACTGGCTGATGAAAACGGAGCCGGATGTTTTTTCCATCGATGATCTGAAGGCGGCGGGCAAGGAACCCTGGGACGGCGTCCGCAACTACCAGGCCCGCAACCTGATGCGGGACGAGATGAAGATTGGCGACCCCATCTTCATCTACCACAGCCGCGTCAAACCCATGGGCATCGTGGGCGAGGCCCGCGTGGCTTCCGAGCCCTATCCCGACCCCACCCAATTCAACCCCGACGAAAAGTACTTCGATCCCAAATCGGACCCGGAAAACCCCCGTTGGGTGCTGGTCGACGTGGAATACGTGCGCCACTATCCCAAGACCCTGGAACTGTCCATGCTGAAGCAGGTCCCGGAACTGGACGGCATGATGCTGCTGGCCAAAGGCAGCCGCCTGTCCATTCAACCCGTCAGCGAGGCCCATTGGAACCACATCCAAAGCATGATCGGGGATTGAGACCGTGCCCGGGGAGATTTCGCTGTTTGCCAACCGGATGCCGGGCCTCATGCGCCTGGCCCGGTTACGCAACGGCCGCCTGGAAGGCCTCAGTCTGCACCGGCCGGACGACCCGCCCGCACCCGGCAGCATCTTCAAGGCCAAGGTGGTCGAGGTCCACGCGGGCATCCAAGCCGCTTACTTGGATGTGGGCGGCGCCGAAAACGTCTTCCTGGACCGGGGCAACCTGCCGCCCGGCCTGCTGCCCAGCCGCAAGACCACCATCGAATCGGTCCTGAAACCGGGCCGGGAAATGCCGGTGCAACTGCGCAAACCGGCCCTGGGCGACAAACTGGCCCGCGTAGACGGCGAGATCAAATTGGCGGGCTTACGCCTGATCCACCTGCCCCTGGGCGCCGGGGTCTCCTTCTCCCGCGAGTTCAAGGGCGACCGGGAAAACCTGGCTGAACGCCTGCCCGAACAAGGCGGCTGGATTGTGCGTTCGGCCGCCGCCGAGGTGCGCCCGGAGGTCCTGGACGCCGAAGCAAAGGTCCTGGCTGCCCGGTACCGCGACCTGCAACAAGCCGCCGCCTCGGGCAAACCCCGCCTGCTCTACCGCGAAGACCCCGTCCTGGCCGCCGTCCACGAAATCGGCCTCAGCCGACTGCGCAACCTGCACGTGGACGACGAGACCTACGGCGAAGAACTGCGGACCCAACTCCTGGCCACCGCGCCCGACCTGGCCGCGCGCCTCTCCATCCACCGCGAGGCCTCGTCCCTGTTCGACACTTACAAAATAGAATCGCAGATCGACGACCTGCGCGCTGCCAAGGTCTGGCTGAAGTCGGGCGGCCGACTGCATTTCCACCAAACCGAGGCCATGGTCACCATCGACGTGGACAGCGGCAAACACGGCAAATCCCGAGGCGGACTCTCAGCAGCATTACGCACCAACCTGGAAGCGGCGGACGAACTGGCCGTCCAACTGCGCGCCAGGAACCTGGCCGGCCTGATCGTGGTAGATTTCATCAACGCCAAGGAACCGGACTGGCGAACCCGGGTAGACAACGCCCTGAAAAAAGCCCTGACCGCCGACCCGGCCCGAGTCGAACTGTTGCGCATCGACCGTTTCGGCCTGGCCCGCCTAAGCCGAGAACGACGCGGCCCGGACCTGGCTCACATCCTAACGGAACCCTGCAACACCTGCCGAGGCACGGGCCGAAGAGACCGCCTGGAAACCATCACGGCAGACATCCAAAAACAATTGCTGAGAGAATCCAAAGGAATGACCGGCGAAACCTACACCCTAAGCTGCGGCCAGTCCCTGGCCGATCACCTGACCAAACGAAAAGACCTATACTTCGCCCCCATAGAAACCCTACAAGAAATAAAAATCCAAATAGAAAAACGCCACGAAATGCGCCCCCGAGCCTGGACCCTAACCCTGGGGTAACAACACGCAAGCCGAGAATCGCCCCCAGGGCGAGGCAAGGCGAAAAACCCCTGGGCGCGCACGCTTCCAGCGTGCATTCCCCTGGGATGATTATGTTTTTCCGGTTTGGTTTAACAAAAACAATGGGTTACCGACGTCGGAGCATGGGTAGGCGGGCCGAGTCAGGTCATTGCAGATCGCGGAGCATGCCACGGCCCATCGTCGCCCGGGGTAGGCGGGCCGCGTTGGGTCGTGGCAGATCGCGGAACATAACCCGGCCCATCGGCGCCCGGGGTAGGCGGGCAGATCACGGAGGATGTCACGGCCCATCGTCGCCAGGGGTAGGCGGGCCGCGTCAGGTCATGGCAGATCGCGGAGCATAACCCGGCCCATTGTCGCCAGGGGTAGGCGGGCCGCGTCAGGTAATGGTAGATCGGGGAGCATAATCCGGCCCGCCAACCCCTGGCTAAGATATTTAACGACTCCGTCGTATGGGCAGACACAAACGATTGATCAAAACCAACGTGTTTTTGTTGACCCAAAGGTCAAGGCGCATAGGCGCCGACGAGAAGAAACTCAACGCCCTCGTCGATGAACGCGGACAACATGTCTAGAAAGTCTGGATTCACGGTGATCCTCTCCCTTGAAGGCCCAAGCTTGAAGCGCCAACGGCCACATCATCATCAGCCGGTCCCGGGCCGTTGTCCCCGACAAATAGGGATCTTCCTCGCTTTCGCCTTTTCGAAGGATACGCACCGGATAATCTTCTCGTTTCATCATGCCTCCTGTTTCATTTTAACATAAGGGATCGGTACGATAGTGCTGTGCCGGTATACGACGGAGTCGTTGCATAAATTAGCCTGGGGTTGGTGGGCCGTGACATGTGTTTGGATCTGCAATGACCTAACGCGGCCCACCTACCCCGGGCGACGACGTTTCATGCGCCCAGATTTGCAATGACACAACGCGGTCCGCCATTCCCAGGCGACGACGTGCCATGCGCCCAGATCTGGAATGACACAACACGGCCCACCTACCCTAGGCGACGATGGGGCATGCGCCCAGATCTGGAATGACACAACGCCGCCCGCCATTCCCAGGCGACGATGGATTCCCCGCGTCGGTACATTCGAAATGACCAACCGCGTTGCATTCGAAACGGTAAACCGGCGTCAGGTCATTCGAAACGGTCAATCGCGTCGGGACATTCGGATCAACCGCATTCGATTTATCTCACGGTCAACCGCGTTCGTTTTATCCCGTAATCGTTGATGCATGCCCATCGTCGCCTGGGGTAGGCGGGGGGTCGACCGTTTTGTATCACTCGTCAGGCCACGCCCCGCCAACCCCAGGCTAGGATATTTAACGACTCCGTCGTATGGGCAGACGCTACTAACCCGGCCCACCTACCCCAGGCGCTCTATGGAAGGCGTGCGATGGATGCCGGCAAGATCACCCGTTACGGTTTTTAATTGCGGTTTCGATAGTTTGGATTAAGTTTTGGGTATTTTGGATTTCGCCTGCGGCACGATCACCGAAGGTTTGAAAGTTACGTAGCGCGGCTAATGCATAGGCTTGGGCATCCTCCAGGCGACCGGCATTGAGAAGAAAAACTGCGGCATTGGAGCGTGTCTGACCGGCAACGTATATGTTTCCACCCGCTTCATGAAGTCGTATGGCATCACGGTTGTGTTGGAGAGACTGATCGATTTGCCCGGCATGGCCATAGATGTTACCTAGCACCGTGTGCGCAACCGCACGGTCATTCACAGCATTGGCTGGAATCAATTCCAGTGCCTGAAGGTAATACCGCTCGGCATCTTGGAGGTGTTTTAGCAGCACTTCACCTGGTTCCTCGGTCGCTTTAGCTTCTTTGAAGCGTTCGAGCGCTATGTAGCCAAGTTGGGTGAGGCATCTTCCATGCCCCTGATTGTCATCACGCAGATCATAGCTACGGCAATACCAGGATTCGGCCTCTTTCAGGTCTCGAATGGTATCGATCTCCTCATATGCGCTTCCAAGGTTGTATGCACATGTCGCGGCGCCGGGTCGATCCTCGATCTGCTCTGCGATGGCCAGAGAGGCTTCATAGGCTTGAACGCATTGGGTATCGCCGCCCTTCCGTTGGATTTCGCCAAGATCGTGCAATGAGGCCATTAGGGTTCGAACGGTATTGCGATGTGCATCAGTCAAGGTTTTGGGATCGGCTTCGAGGAAGGGGGCCGCCGCTTTTCGATTCCATTCAACGCGGGCCTTTTGCAGTTCTTCCGCTTTCTTCCACTGCCGCGTCTCCTTGGCAAGGTGAACGCGGTACTGGGTAACCAAACTCCATTTTTCTTCCCGACCCGAGAGCGGGCCGTTGGTTTCCGGGTCGACGAAGTCGGGGACGATTTCCTCGACCAGCCGGACCCATTCCGCCCTTCGTCCGGTATGGCCATACAATTCACCCAAGCCCTGCATGTTACTGATGATGCGATGCCACCAACCGTGACGACGGGCCAGGCTTCGGGCGAAGAGCAGGTTGGCTTCCTCGGCGGTCAGCGCCCCGATGACCTCGCGGTTGCCGTCCCCGTACTGAGCGTGATAGTAGTTACCCAATTCCCCCATGGCTTCCACGAAAGCGCGGGCGGCGGCTTGGGGGCTGCTGCCCGGCGGTTTCGGTTCCGTCGGGTAGGCGGCGTCGAACAGGCTTTTGAAGTACCAGGGCAGCGCCGGGTGGATGCGGTAATAGCCCCCGCCCAAGGCGTCCAGCAGGCCCACCTCGGCGGCGCGGTCCAGCAGGGCCGTGCCCGCTTCCCGGCTCAGGCCGCGAATCTCGGCCAGGCACCAGTCCGCTTTTGGGTCACCCATCCAGGTCAAGACTTCCACATTCACAAAACCCTGGAAGAAGTGGAGCAGGGCCAATTGCTTGCGTTGGCTTTCGTCGAAAGCGTGTTCGAAGCCGTAACCCAACGAGGCGCCCAGCGATTTGGAACGGCCCTCGGCCGCTTCATCGGCGAAGCGGGCTTCTCCGCGTCGTAGTTTGGTTACGAAGTCATCGATTTCCCGTTTGGTCGTCAAACGGTCGCGAACCGCCTGGCCCACCAGCACCGTGATGGTCAGCGGATTGCCCTGGGTGAATTCCAGTAACGGATTCAACAGGGAAAGTTCCTTGAGTTTGCCCCCCTGTTTCTTGACCAGTGCCTCGGCCAGTTGCGCCCGCTCCAGCATGGGCATGGGGCCGACGGCGATGCGTGTGGGCAACATCCCCAGCCAGTCCTCCTCGCGGCGGCGCGAAGTCAGCAAGACCCTGGCTTGGGTGTCGCGGATGTCCCGCAGGAAGTTGAGCAGATCCTCCTGCTCCTCCCCCGTCCAGGCGGATTGACTACCCTTGGGGAAACCCGCAATCGGCTCCACGTTGTCCCAGATCCACAGGATCGGGATCTGTTTTAGCAGTTGCAGGGCAATCAAGCGTCTGTCCTTATCGTCCAGGGCCAGCCAGTGGATGCCGTTTTGTTCCAGCAACGGCCCGAAGAAATACTCCAACTTGTTCAAGACCTGCGTCAACGTCAAGTAACGCTCGAAGCTGGTGAACAGGACCGGGCCGGGCACGCCGCCGGTTTGGGAATACCAGCGGGCGAACTCGGCCGCCGCCGTGGTTTTGCCGCTGCCCGCATAGGCATGCAGCAGCACGATCTTCTCTGTATCGAAGGCGCGGTCCAAAGCCAGGATGGTTTCGTCCCGACCGTAGAAACCCACGTCCGGCGTGCGGGGCAGTTCCGGGTCCAGGTTGGTGTTCTCTTGTTCGCCGAGTTGTAGTTTCGGGGTTTCCTCCGCGACCGGCGCGGTGAACAGCGGCACGGCGGCGGCCTCGAAGACCACCGGCACGCACCAGTCTTGCAGGGTCACCGGCCGGGCGCCGATCTCGCGCAGGGGTTGGTTGTGCAGGATCTTGCGGCCGACGGTGACCGCCTCGCCCAGCAGGTTGCCGCGACACAGGGCCGCGTAGAGATCGGCCACGAAGCGGGCGGCCGTGTCCACGTAGACGTTGTAACGCATGGCCACCACGCCGGTCACGCCGCTGTGCATGAGCCAGGGAGCCCATGGCCCGCACCTGGGTGTGGATGTCGGCATCGGGATCGGCCTCGGCTTCCCGATCGGGTTCCTTCACGAGTTCCGCATGGGCCGAGCGGCAGGCGTTCAGCACCAACACCGGCACGCCGGCTTCCAGCATCAGCCCGCCCAGGGTCGGCCCGTCCACGGGTTCGGCGTTTTCATCGGTGTCGGGGTTCTCGAAGATCAGGTAACCGTGCTTGCCGCCGCGCATGCGGCCCGCCATGACCATATGCGCCATGCGCTCGTCCAGGCGCCAGTCGACTTGAGTCAGGTCCTCGTAGGTTCCGTGTCCGTCGAAGTGAACCACGTGATAGGGCTTGCCCATGTTTTTAGCTTCACGCAAGACGCGTCCCAGTTGGGCAAAGGTGGGCGGCCGCAGGACGTCCATCCGAAAAGCCTTGTGCTGGTGGTAACCCTTGATCAACTTGCCGGCGACCGAACGGAAGGGCACATCGTTCCGCCCGCCGGGCCGACAGATCACCAGCAGAATACGCATGGCGTCGCTGTCGGCTCGCGGGATCAGGGGCCTGTCGGCGGGGCGGACATAGGTGCGCACGAACGATTTGGCGCGAAGAGCCAGGGGGACTTCATTATGCGGGTCGCGCATCAACTCCCAGGGCACGGAGGCGGCGCCGGACACCTCGGTCAATATCTCGATCCGGGTATCGGCAAGCTGATTCCTCAGGTTACCCCAAAGCATGATGCAATCGTCATTGTTCTTGAAAATGCCGGCGAAGAGTTGTTTGCCCATCTCGGCCATACGTCCTTCCACGCGGCGGGCAATCTCGGGACTGGGCTCGTAGGGATGTTGCGGGTAATTCTCCAAATACCAGCGGAGATCTTCCTGGTCCGCCGGACTCATTTCAAAGTTGAATTCGGTAACCACCTCATGATCCGCCAGGCCGGTTCCTTGCAGACGGAGTTCCATGCGGTAGCGATTTTCCTTAAGGGCAATTTGCTTGATACAAAGTTTCAAAATCCACCTCCTGACTTCGGTCATCAGCTCCTCTGTCTTGCTTAAAACCAAAACCGGGAAAAGGTTCAGCGGGAATTGAAAAAAACTTCAAAGTTACCCATGTTTGCAAAAAACTTTTGAACCAGAGCAGCAGTTTCGGTTTTCTATCAGGTAGGGCGACTGCTTAGCCGCCGGGACAACAAAACCCGAAAGCCAAAAAAGACAAAAGGAAGAGAGGGCACAGAGGTCACAGAGAAAAGAAAAAGCCAGGTAAGGTTATGACCCCTCTGTGCCCTCTGTGTCCTCTCTTCCTAAAACTCTTCTTTTTGAGCTTGGAAATGTTAAACATTCCGGTTTCTCAAAACGAGTCGCCGGAATAATGATGCATTCTCTCCCTGAATGACAGAATCCAAGGGTCATGCTAGGATTAAGCCCATCTGATCGAGGAGGAATCCGGGCCTTTGAGCATGACCCGCGACCAGTTCATCCAACAACACGACGACGCCCGCAAGCGCTTACTGACCTTCTTCCAAAAGAAGGATTTTACCCCGGATGAAGCCGAGGACCTGGCGCAAGCCTGTCTCGCCAATGCCTACAAACACCTCCACCAACTGGCGCAACCGCAACAATTTCAAAGATGGCTCATGGGTATTGCCAAAAACATGATCAAGAACTTCTTACGCGACAACAATAGACAGAAACGGGATGCCGATGAGGTGGCCCTGGAAACGGTCGCCGAACCCGCCTCCGAGGCAGAAGACGCCCTGGCCGAATTGTTGGCCGGTGAGCGGCGGCATCTGTTGCGGCGCGAGGTGGAGCAGTTGCCCTCACGACAACGCCAGGTCTTTACGCTCCGCTACTATCACGGTTTGACCCTGCGGGAAACCGCCGCCATGCTCCACCTGGGAGAGAACACCATCAAGTCGACCCAACACAACGCCGTCAAATGCTTGACCCGAAAACTGTCCCCGCCCCCGGTGGCCAGGGAGGTTCCATGACGCATGCTAAATTGAAAGAAGCCTTGGCCGAGGCGGGCCGCGCCGCCGAGGCCGAGTTGACCGAACATCCCGATGACGCGGTCCTGGAAGACTATCTGGACGAATTGCTGGAAGAGGACGTCATGGAGGCCGTGCGCGAGCATCTGACCTGGTGCCGTCGTTGTAGCGGCGTCCTGAAGGAGATGGATGTACCGCCGGGTTTCGAGGTGGACCCCGATTTGAAGGACCTGCCGGAAATGGAAAGCTCGGCGGGTGCGGAGGTGGTTCGGCATCCCTCCGCGTGGGTGCGTTATACCGTGCCTGGGTTTTTGTTGGGCGCCGCCGCCATGTTTCTGGTCATGCTGGCCTTGGCGCCCCCGGCGTTGGAGGGCGGGGCCCTGGTTCAGGCGTTGCAGCCCGGTACGCGTGGTTCGGGTCCGGTGGTGCGGCCCGGGGCGACGCATGTGGTGTTGACCCTGCGGTTTCGGGTTCAGGAAGAGGGGGCTTACGATGTCTCGGGTTCGGGTCCCGATGGATTTGCCTGGGGGGTTTCGGCTCAGCAGTCGGACGGGCTGGGGTATTTGAATATCAGCATGGCCATGCCGCCGCCCGGGGATTACCGCTTCGTGGTTTCCGGCCCCGGTGGGGAGATGACCTATCATTTCAAAATAGAACCCTGAGTTGGTAGAATGAGGCAAACCCCGGGTGCGCATGCAAGCCGAGAATCGCCCCCCGGGCGAGGCGAGGCGAAAAACCCTGGGCGCGCACGCATCCTGCGTGCTCTTCCTTGGGGTGGGCGTGAATTATGGGTTTAATAAGAAATAACTTATAAGCCTTAAAGCACGAATCGCCTCGCTTCGCGTGGCGCGAATCTCGGCTTGGATGCACGCAGGATGCGTGCGCGCCCAGGGGTTTCGCCTCGCTTCGCGTGGCGCGAATCTCGGCTTGGATGCACGCAGGATGCGTGCGCGCCCAGGGGGGGTCATGACGTCACCCGGCTTTTTGTTTTTTCCCTTTCCTCATCTGAGCGGCGTCTCTCGATGGTTATTGATCTGTGTCGCGCTTGGTTTGTTGACCGATTGTTCGTCGGAGGCCGATTGGCAACCGGTCGATACCGGGGTTGCCTATAGCCCGGATCAAGGACAGGTGATCGGCTTTCGCTTTGCCCTGGAGGCCGGGGATTTTTTTCAGGTTCGGGTGGTTCAGCGCGACAACGATCTGGTGTTGCGGTGGCGGTCGCCTTCCGGGGATCTTCTGACGGTGGACAACTATACCGGCTGGTGGGGGCGCGAGGTTGTGTCCGTGGTTGCCGCCGAGTCGGGAACCCATGCGTTATTGGTGGAGAGCGGTCGGGCAGGCGGCTCTTTTCGGTTGGAGGTGGACGAGCCGCGTCCCGCCGACCGGGTTACGCGATTGCGGGCCGAGGGGTTTATTTATCGGAATCGGGCCCTCCAGTCCGAGGAGGAACGCACCGCTCGGCTCAAGCAAGCCATGGAGGCATTTCAAGAAGCCCGGGATCACTTGGGGCTGGCCATGGCGTGGACCGAATACGGGATGTTCCATCGACAAGATCCTGAGGCCTCGTCCCTCCTGGCCCTGGCCGCCCGGACCTTTCACGCGGCCGGTTGGGACGGCTGGGCTCGCCTGGCCTATACCCAGTTGGGGATTACGGCCCACGAATCTCGTCGCGTGCTCACTGCCGAAACCTCCGTCGAGGACGGCGCGAGCGCGACCAATCTGCACCTGGCCAGGCATGCTTATGACGAGGCTTCCGCTATTGCCGAGCGGACCGGTAACCGGGACGGACTGGCCAAGAACCTGGTCTATGTCGGTGATTTCTATTTTACGTTGGGCAACTATGCCGAGGCGCGCCGTCGCTTCCGGCGGAGTGAGGAAGTGAACCGGGCGCTGGGCCGGGTGGACAATGCCCGCGAGGCCGCGTTGAGGCTGGCGGAGACCGATTATCTTTCGGGAAGATTGCAGCAGGCGGAGGATCGCCTGAAAACCCTGATCGCTGAATGGCAAACGGACGACCCGGTCAATGCGGCAAAATGCGCCATGCACCTGGCCTGGGTTCGGCATCTGGCTGAAGATGACGCGGGCGCCGAGCGGGCGTTGCGGGAATTGTCGGCAAGGAACGACCTGCCGCCCAAGTTGGCCGCGACCATTCACGGCCGTTTGGGTTCCGTGCTGCGCGACATGGGGAATTACAGCGGAGCCGCATCCCATTATGCCCGGGCAAGAACCCCGGGTGATTCGGAACTGGAGACGGCCCACGCCGCCGCCAACAACGCGGAGTTGGCTTGGCGGCGCGGCGAGCTGGACCCGGCACTGCCCCTGCTGGACAAGGCAGAGGCGGTGTTCGCCGGGCGCGGGCATCTGGAGGCCTTGAACAACATTGATTACTTGCGGGCCCGAGCCATGTTGGACAAATACCGAAACGGCGACGGCGAGGCCTGTCTGGATGCGGCCAAAAAAGCCGTGGACACCATGACGGCCCGCTTGACGCGGCAACGCCTGCTGACCACGGACCTGGCCTTGGACCGCGATTTCGCCCACCTGCGCGGTCACCTGACCGATACGGTCATGGATGTCTACGCCGCCCTGACCGAGGCCAGGTCCGGTGCGGGTTATGAAGAGGCCATGTGGTCCGTCTACGAATCGATGCGCGCCCGGAGCTTGAGGGAATGTTTGCAACTGCAAGATTCCCGGAACGATCCCGGTGACCTGTTGCGGGAGGAAGCGCGATTGGTCGAGGCGATCGAAGCCGAGGAGGGTCGCGTACGCCGGGGTGAAGCCGATGCGGCGGAGCTACGCCGGCTGCTGACCGATCGCGAGACCCTGCGTTCCCGCATCCTGGCTTTGCGTCAACAAGCGGCGCGGAGTGCGCCGGGCATGCCGAAAGTGGAACTGAGCGACGTGGGGAAGAACAGCGACCTGGCGCTGGCCTATCATCTGGGCGAAAGACGGTCCTACCTGTGGGAGATTCGCAACGGCGACCTGCGCCTGCACCGCTTGCCCGACCGCCGGACCATCGAAGAGGCCGTGGAGCGGGCCTATCGGCTGATCACAAACAACGATCCCGATGAGGCCGATCAGTCGGCGGACGTAACCCGCGAACTGGGCGACCTGTTGCTGGGTCCCGTCGGGCCTGTTGGGGTCGAAAAACCCGTGTGGCTGGTGAAGGACGGTAAGCTGAACGACCTGCCCTTCGCGGTGCTCAGCACCTCGGCCGGGTTGCGGGCCCATGACCTTACCCTGGTCAACATGCCGTCGGCAACCACCGCCGTACTGATGCGGCGTTACCTGGCCGCCCGTGAACCCGCGCCGGAACCCCTGGCCGTGTATGCCGACCCGGTCTTTTCCCGCGACGATGTGCGCCTGAGCGGCAGGCTGAACGCCCCGGCCGATGCCGCCCGAGGCGGTACCCGGCTGCGCAGGGAACGCCTGACGCACACGGGCGACGAGGCCGATGTCCTGGCCGCTTTGATTCCCGAGGCCCGGGTTTTTCGCGGCTTCGATGCCAACCGGACCAACGCATCGCCGGAACTACTGAAACGCTATAGCATTCTACACTTCGCAACCCGTGGTTTTTTCGATCCCGATGAGGTGACGCTTTCCGGCATTCAACTGTCCGCCTTCGACGAAGACGGTCAAGCCGTCCCCGATGTGCTGCGCGCCCACGAGTTGGGGCCGGGCGGCCTGAACGCGGAACTGGTGGTGCTGAGCGCCTGCGAGACGGCGCGGGTGCGCAACTATCGCGGCGAGGGTGCGTGGGGTTTATCCGCCGCCCTGATGAGCGCGGGCGCGGGTCGCGTGCTGGTCAGCCTGTGGCAGGTAGACGACGCCGCCACGGCCGCCCTGATGACGGCCTTCTACAAGGCCCTGGTGGAAGAAGAGCGCGGCCCGGCCGACGCCTTGCGTCGTGCGCGGGAGGTGGTTCGCGGCCAGGCGGGTCGGTCCGCGCCCTACTATTGGGCCGGTTTCGTGTTGACGGGTGAAGCCGACGGCTGGTGATCAGAAACCCATGCCGGATTTATCCTTGGGTTTTTCGGTGCCTTGTTCATCCAATCTGGATTTACTCTTACTGAAATCCATGCCGGATTTACCCTCGGGTTTTTCGGTGCCGGGTTCATCGGCGAACGGGTTCTTGACGGGTCCCTGCTTCTCAAACAGGTTTTTTATAGCGGATTGACCCGAATTGTCCTTGTCCTCTTGTTTCATGCTGATTCCTCCTTGGGTTCTGGTAATGTGGCGCCCTGTTTATATCGAAACCGTTCAGCCGGAGAGGTTCAATTTTTTTTCAAAAGCCGCCGGAAGAGTGACCACCGGGCTCCGGTGCTCGGGGTCCGCCCATGTGACGGTGACCGGTTTTGGAGTTCCTGACTACTCAATTCTACAAATACAACCTCTCGGTATCAAAAATTGCCATATTTGGCCGTCTGGGCGCGAACAACATGTTCATTAGGTTGTGCCATTTTGTTTTGGGCGTGTTGCAAAGCCTTCAGGCAGATTTCCCGGCGCTTCTGGGCGTATTGTTGAAGTAGCGCTTCACCAAATCTTCCACGATGGGCGTGTTGTTCGATCAACGGCGTGGTCAAATTCCCCGCTTTGGTCGTCGAGTTACCAGGCAACAGGCAGGTATGACAACTTTTTGACGCCTCGGAATTATCTCGGAATTCCAGCCTCCGAACAACACGCCTTCGGACGAAACCTCTTGAAGCTCCATGTGCTTTGTCCTTCCGGCGCGAATAAACCCGGGCCATGCCGGTAAGCACTTGTTGAGAACCTCAATCGCCATGGTCCCTGCTTTGGATCGTTCCGTGCCCGGGCTTTTTCACGCTACTGTTGCAACGATTCTAATTGGAAACGGTCGTTCGCTCCGGGGTTTTCCTCGTAGACCGAATCACTCCGGTTCGGGGTTTTCCGCTTTTTGCTTGCGGGCTTTTATCGCTCTCGCCTGGGCGTCGTGTTCGAAGACGGCGAAGTGTAGGGTGAATTGTTCCAACAGGTTCTCGTGGATCTTGCTGTTTGCCGGGACCAGGTCCGTTTCGTCTCCCCAGATCAGGCCCCGGTCGTCTCGGTAGGGGTTGGTGGGACGTTCGCCGTAGAGGATGTTGTTGTAGGCGAAGGCGCCGCCCACGCGCATCATCACGATTGGGTCCCGCTCCGCGTTGGGCACGAACAGGTTGGTGCCGAAGACGCCGAACGGGGTTTCCAGGCCCAGCAAATGGCAGACAGTGGGAAAAATGTCTTGCAATCCACCGATCGTATTGCGGTAGGTATCGCTGAATTCCGCCGTTAAATCCTCCCTTCCGGGTATCAGGAAGATCATCGGCACTCTCAGTTGTCTCGGCTCCCTGGCCGCGATGCCCGTATGTTTCTGCAATATCTCCACGCCGTTTTCCGTCATGGGGGCGATGTGGTCGCCGTAGATGATGAACAGGCTGTTTTCCCAGTAACCCGCCGCTCGCGCCGACTCCAGGAATCCGGCCAGGGCGTTGTCGCTATAATTGGCCAATTCCAGGTAACGGGCGGGTTCGGTATTCGAGGGCAGGGTCGGGAAGAGGTTTTGGTAGGCTTCCGGCACGTTGGGGTAGGGATGGTGGCTGCTCAGCGCGATCAAAAAAGCCAGGAAGGGTTGCGGCTCTTGCTTCAGATAGGCCAGAGATTGGGCGAAATAGTCGTGGTCGGGCACGCCCCAGCCGACAACCTCTTCCGATTGGAACGCGTCGTCGAAGATCATTTTGTCGAAGCCGTAGCGCGGGTGATTGATATTGCGGTTCCAGAACGAGGCCCGATAGGCGTGAAGCGACAGGGTGCGGTAACCCGCCTCACGTACCGTGGCCGGCATGCCCACAATGTCGTAGTGAGCCGGCACGCTTAGGGAGGCGATGCCCCGCACGTCGGGCAGCAGACCCGTCATCAAGGCAAATTCGGCGTCGGACGTGCCGCCCATCTTGGCCTGATCCAAGAAGCGTTCGAAGCTCAATCCCTCCTTGCGCAGGCGGTTGAGCGTGGGGGTGACCTCGCGGCCGTCCAGTTCCAGGTCCAGGAGAAAGTGTTGCAGGGATTCCAGCGAGATCAAAAATACGTTGCGGTTGCGCGCTACGCCGAAAAAGGGGGAATCCAGGTCGTTGAGTCGTTTTTTGTGTTCCAGTTGGGTCGAGATGCCTGCCAATTGCTCTTTAGTCAGCGGGGCGGGTTTGTGGGCAATGGTCTCCATGAGGTCGTTCAGGTGGAAGTTCAATAAACCGAAGAGGACGGCGAACTCGCGGTGGGAACTTTGGTACGGCGGCACCAGGTTGGTGCCGCCCTCGGGCCTGGTCTCATAGACGGCCAGTTGGTAATTCAGGTCCAGGGTGACGTGGCGGTTGGGAATGTAGAAAGCCAGGGCCAGACCGTAGCCGCCCGCCAAGGCCATGAGGAAACCCAGGATCTTGTCGTATGCAAAAAACCCGGGCCGCGCTTTTAAGGGACTTGCGCCGCGCAGTTGATGCGTCCTGCCGTAAACGACAAAGATCGCGAACAGCAGCACCCAGAACATATCGCCCAGGGGAAGCGCGCCGGCCACACTGCCGCGAATATCCCACAATTGGTGGGCCGCCTGGAAACTGGCCGCGGAGACCACGGACGAGAAGTAATAATTGTAAATGCGGTCGGCGGTGATAATGAAGGAGACCACCATGCCGGCCAGGCCCAGGAAATACCAGCGGAAGCGGTCCAGAACCAGGTAGGCAAACGCGGCCAGGAAGAGGGGAATGGCCGTGAGCCAGAAGCGGCCGGGCAGGAAGGAGAACTGCCGATCGATGAGAAAGAGTTCGATCTGTTGCGAAATATTGGAGACCCGGTCACCGCGGATCTCGTCGATCACCCAAACTTCCCGATGGTAGATAAGGCCGATAAAAACCAGTAACACGGCCATCTCGCCGATCTTCCACCAGAGACCGGTGATCAGGCCTTTCCCGGGTTCGTTTTCAACCTTATCGGCCATGATTCCCTCCCATGGGGCACTTATACCACGCTTTGCCCGGCCTGGCCAGTAAGCTTGATGCGGGCTTTACGGGCTTGGAAAGACGGGGAATGCGCCGTTGCTAAACCAATTCCCGCCTGCTTTTCGTTAATATATGTAGAAGACGCGCAAAGGAGGTTCGACCATGCGTGAATCGAAAAGCGAAAAGGCTCGCAAGCTGATCAAGGCACACGGCAGGCGAGTCTGGGACAGGAACCCGACCACCAGGGTAGTGCCGAACAAGAAAAAGGCCAAACCCTTGCGGAAGGAAAAGCACAAGGGCCGGCAATATGCCGGCCCTTGGCATTTTCAGGGCTTGCATCAGTCTTTCAAGATCATGTCCTTTCGGTCACGATCCCCGGCCGTCGCCTGAACTTATTTAGCGGTTGAGCCGACCATACCTCTTGCGCGCTTCAGATCCTCTTGTGAGAGCATATTTTAGGTTCCGGTGATGAACTTTACTTTTTTCGATTCAATCGATTCCTACGCTATGAAAATCATGGTAGTATGACTTTAGATCAAGCCGTTACAGCATACCACGTGGAGTGGACCGCAACCACGCCCTCAAGCTTCCCAGGAGTTGGATATGGAGATCGAAGTTATCAAGACCCGAATCAAAGAGATTATCTACGAAGCTACCAGCATCGACCCGGAAGACATCGGCGATACCACTCATTTCATCGAGGAACTCGAGTTGGATTCCCTGACCATGCTGGAAATCGGGGTCGATATCGACCAGGAATACCAGCTGGACCTGCCCGATGAGGAAATGAAACAATTTGCCAATTTGCAGGTCACAGCCGAGATTGTTTTGAAGTACATGGAGAAGAAAGCAGTTAAAGGGTAGGAACGATGGAACGGGTTGTTATTACCGGGGTCGGCGTGGTTACGCCGATAGGAATCGGTGCAGCGAATCTCTGGGACGGCTTGATGCGCGCCGAGCACGGGTTTGCCGAGGTCGCCTCTTTCGACACCTCGGCTTACAAGGTTCACGTGGGTGCGGAAGTCAAGCGGTTCCGTGTCGAGGATTACCTGCCGGACGTCGACGCATCCACCTTAGGCCGCGCCACGCGTTTCGCCCTGGCCGCCGGGCAAATGGCCCTGGACGATGCGGGACACGATCTCAAAACCATTGACGGAACCCGCGCCGGGGTGGTCATGGGCACCACATCGGGCGAGCCCAACCTGATCGAGACCTTCAACGATTGCAAGATTGCCGAACGGTTGGACGACATGGGCCCGGCTCTTGCCAGGCGCTATCCCTGTCACAACATTCCGGCAACCCTGGCCGCGCATTACGGTTTCTCCGGCTGTGCGCCCTTGATGATACCGGCAGCCTGCGCCGCCGGCAATTACGCGATTGCCCACGCCTGGGAGCGGCTGCATTCGGGCCGGGTGGATATGATGTTGGCGGGCGGCAGCGACGCCTTTTCACGCATTACCTACACGGGTTTCGCCAGGCTGATGGCCATTGCGCCCGATATCTGCCGACCCTTCGCCAATAACCGCAAGGGCATGATTCCCGGTGAGGGCGCGGGCGTGTTGGTTTTGGAAACCCTCTCCGGGGCCAGGGCTCGGGGCGCTGATATTTATGCCGAAATCACCGGTTACGGCTTTTCGTGTGACGCGCACCACATGACCGGCGGCCATCCCGACGGGCGCGGTGCGGTGGGCGCCATGCGTCATGCCTTGGAGATCAGCAGGACCCGTGTGGAAGAGGTGGACTATATCAGCGCGCACGGTACGGGCACGCCCAGCAACGACCGCAACGAGACGACAGCCGTCAAGAATGTCTTCGGAGATCGGGCTGCTCAGGTGCCTATTTCTTCCATCAAGTCGATGTTGGGTCATACCATGGGCGCCGCCTCGGCCATCGAGGCGGGCGTTTGCGCCATGGTCATTCGCAACGGTCTCATCCCGCCCACGGCCAATCTGGACGAGCCCGACCCTTATTGCGATCTGGACTATGTTCCCAACGAACCCAGAAAGCACAGCGTGCGGGTGGCCATGAACAACGCCTATGCCTTCGGCGGCACCAATGCCTCGCTGGTCATTCGCGCCCTGGAGGATTGATCCATGACCGTTGTCGTTACGGGGTACGGCGTGCTGTCGCCGTTGGGCGATACCCCCGAACTGTTTTTCGAGACCCTCTGCGGCGAGGAGACCAAAGCCGGCCCCGTCAGCCTGTTCGACACGGAGGGCGCCCGCTGTCGCACCGCTGTGGAGATCCGCGATTTCCATCCCAAGGATTTCCTGGGCAAGAAGAACTATCGACCCTTTAATCGACCCGCCCTGTTTTCGATCATTGCCGCGGGTAAGGCCCTGGAACACGCCGGTTGGGCCGAACGGGAAGACAAATACACCCTGGGTATGGTTCTGGGTACTACTTATTGCAGCGTAAACACCATCGCTGCCTTTGATCACAATGCCCAGGTGGCCGGGCCCAAATACGCCAAACCCATGGATTTCGCCAATACCGTCATCAACGCGGCGGCGGGCCAGACCGCCCTTTGGCACGGTCTGCAAGGCATCAACTCCACCATTTGCTGCGGCGAGTCGTCAGGTCTGACCGCCGTCGGTTACGCCACCGAAATGATTGCGGCGGGGCGGTCGAAGGCCCTGTTGGCAGGTGGTGTTGAGGAACTATGCTTCGCCTCGTTTCACGCTTTCGATCAAGCCGGGCTGACGGCCGGTTCCCGCGACGATCGGGTGTTTCCCATCCCCTTCGACGCCCGCCGCAACGGTTTCCTCTTGGGCGAGGGGTCGGCCTACCTGATGTTGGAGGAGGCCGAGGCGGCTCGGGCACGCGGTGCCCATATCCTGGCCGAGGTTCGCGGGTATGCGACCGGGTTCGATGTCAGTCGCGGCGAGGATGCGGAGACGGCGATCCGGGCGATGTCAAACACCATGGGCAAGGCCTTGGAAGCGGCGGAGATGACACCGGACAACATCGACTGCATCAGCGCCTGCGCCAACGGCAGCCTCATCGATCTACGCGAAGCAAAAGCTTTGGCCGAGGTGTTTTCCGCCAAAAACGTTCCGGTGACCGCGCCCAAGGCTCATACGGGCGAAGCCCTGGGCGCCTCGGGCGCGTTCCAGGCGCTTGCCATGGTGGAGACCCTGCGTAGCGGCCGTCTGCCGGGCATCCCGCGCTACAACGGCTCGGAGGAAGGCTTTCCCCTGAACACTGTCAGCGCTCACACCCGGGACGTGGAAGCCGCGACCGGCCTGATCAACGGATTCAGCGAGGACGGCAACTGCGCCGTCTTGATCTTGTCGCGTCCGGGAGCTTCCCAATGAGCGGGAAACGCGAGGTCCTGAAACTGGTCCCGCGCGCCAGGGGCAATGTCTTCAGCCGGGAGGATATGGACGGACGCCGCGCCTGGGTGGAAGAGGCCGCGAACTGTTCGCTGCAACACGTCGGCGCCTGCACCCTGCCGGCCGAGGATCTTAGGGGGAATATCGAAAATCCGATCGGTACGGTGCAGATGCCGCTGGGGGCGGCCGGTCCGCTGCAAGTGAACGGCGAACACGCCATGGGCCGTTTCTACGTCCCCCTGGCCACCACGGAAGGCGCGCTGGTGCGTTCCTACGAGCGCGGCATGGTGACCATCACCCGCTCGGGCGGCGCCGATGTGCGCATTTTGGACGACAGCAATGTCATCGACCCCACCTTCTTTTTCCAGGACACGGCGGAGGCCGCCCGTTTTGCACGTCAGCTGCCCGAACGCCTGCCCGAACTGCAAGCCGTTGCTCAGGGCACCACCCGCCACGGCAAGCTGCTGCACGTAACCTGTCGCGTGAGCGGTCGTCAGGTAATCGCGTCGTTTCGCTACCACACGGGCGATGCACACGGCATGAACATGATCGCCAAGGCCACCCACGAGGCCTGCGAATGGGTCAAAGCCCAAGGTCTGGCCCCTCGTTACCTCATTTTCAGCGGTATGGCCTGCGAGAAACGCGCGGGCGGGTACCTGTTCGGCGGCGGCAAGGGCAAGAAGGTAACGGCGGGCGCGACTATTCCCGCCAAGACGGTGCGCAGCTACCTGCACGCAACGCCGCAACAAATCCATGAGCTGTGGCAAACCACGGTCAGCGGACACCTTCAGGGCGGCGCCGTGGGTTACAACGGGCATCTTGCCAACGGCCTCACCGCGCTCTTTATTGCCACCGGTCAGGACGTTGCCAACGTGGTGAACAGTTCCGTGGGTGTGACTTCCTTCGAGGTGACCTCGGAGGGCGACTTGTTTGCATCGGTCAATCTGGCGTCGCTGACCGTGGCCACGGTGGGCGGTGGTACCGCGCTCGGCACCAGCCGCGAGTGCCTGGCCATGCTGGACTGCGTCGGCGGCGGCAAGGCAAAGCGCCTGGCCGAGATCACCGCCGCAACCCTTCTGGCCGGCGAACTTTCCTTCGGTGCGGCGATTGCCTCCGGCGAGTTTGTGGACGCGCACGAGGCGTTCGGCCGCAACCGGCCGGAGGAATGATCTTATGACGCGCCCGTTCAAGGGTCTCAAGCTGTCGGTGGGGCCGGAATCACACTATGACGCCGTGGTGATCGGGGCCGGGATCGGCGGCTTGATCTGCGCCAACCTGTTGGCCAAGGACGGGTTGCGCGTGTTGATGGTGGAGCGCCATTACATGGTGGGCGGCTATTGCAGTACCTTTCGGCGCAAGGGTTTCGTCTTCGATGCGGCCAGTCATTTCTACCCGTTGTTGGGCAACCCGGACACGCTCACCGGCAAATTACTGGGCCGGCTGGGTATCCAATGCGGCTGGGTTAAGATGGACCCGGTCGACCATTTTCACTTCCCCGACGGCAGCACCTTCCGCGTGCCCGCCGATTTCGACACCTACCTGGCGCTGCTCAAACAGGAATTCCCCGATCAGGCGACCGGCCTCGATGCCTTCTTTGCCGAGGTGAACGAGGCCTATATGCACGGCCTGCTCTATTACTTCCGCAATCGGCGCAGCAAGTGGCTGGACAACTACGAGCACCTGTCGGTGCGCGATGCGCTGGACAAACACTTTACCGACCCCAAGCTGAAGCTACTGTTGACCGCCGACGGGCCGCACTGGGGCGCGCCGCCTAAGGATACCTCGTTCGTCTTCGATTCCATGCTGCGGCTCTCCTATTTTCTGGGCAACTACTATCCCGTGGGCGGCTCGCAGAACTTTGCCGATGAACTGGCGCAGCGCTTCGAAGAACGCGGCGGGCATATCCTCATGAAATCGTCGGTGGTCCGCATCACTGTTGAGGACGGTACGGCAACGGGCGTGGTGGTGGAAACGGGGCCGCGCACCAACCGCTTCCGCCGCGAGGTACGGGCCGACCACGTGGTCTCCAATGCCGATATGATGCAAACACTCAACGACCTGATTGGGAAAGAACACCTGAACCCGGAATTCCTGAACACCATTCAAGGCTTGCGGCCCTCGTGGCCTTGCTTTCTGGCTCATTTGGGATTACGCGATGTGAGCACCGATTTATTGCGCGATATCCAGGGATACTATTGGAATGAATGGGACCCGGACCTGTTGGGGCGCAACGGTCTGCGCTGTAAAGTCTTCGTGCCCACGCTGTTCGAACCGGGTATGGCGCCGCCCGGTTGCCATGTCATCATCATCCAGAAGGTGGTGGAGGTGGACTTCGACGCCATCGAGGACTGGCCCGCGCATAAACTGCAAATCGAACGCTATGTCATGAACCACCTGGCGACGTTGATTCCCGGTTTCTATAAAAAACTGGTGGTGTCCGTCAGCGCCTCCGCCATGACCTCCTATCGCTTCACCGGTAACTATAAGGGCGCGATGCTGGGTTGGGTCATGGAGCCCGGCCAGTTGGGCGCCAACCGGCCGGACATCGAGACCCCTCTTGACAGGCTGCTGTTCACCGGCCACTGGACACGGCCGGGCGGCGGCATCACCCCGGTCATCGTATCGGCCATGCAAGCGGCCAAGACCATTGCCCGGGCCAGGGGACGAAAGTCATGACCCTCGTGGAACGAAAGCTGAGCCCCTTCGAGCATGCCCTGACGCTGACCAACCTGTTCGCGCCGTTCAACATTGTCGGCGTGTTGGAACTGGAACCTCTACCCTCATCCGAACACCTGGTCGATGTTCTGGCCGCGCTTCAGAAAAGGCATCCCTTGTTGAACGCGGCCATCCATCCCGACGGCAAGGAGTTTCGCTATGTCACTCAAGGCGTCGGTCCTGTTCCGGTAGAGACGGTCGATCGCCCCGAGGGCGGCAGTTGGCGCCGGGCAGCCGAGCACGAACTGAACACGCGTCTGGACAGTGAACGCGGCCCGCTATTGAAACTGACCCGGGTAGTAGACCCGAGTACCGAACGCGGCGAATTGGTCATCACCAGTCACCACGCCATTAACGACGGCGTGGGCATGCTCGAACTGGTGTCTGAACTGTTGGCTTGCTGCCGCGCCCTTCGGGAAGGCAAACCCCTGCCGGAGCTACCGTCGCTGCAACCCGCACCGCCTTTGGACGCTCTCTTTCCCTTCAGCGGTATGGGAAAGCTGATGCGGTTGCCGCCGTTTATGTTCCGCCAGATGACGGACGAGTTGCGTTACCGTCTGAAAACCAGGGGGGTTCCCAAACCGGTCGTGCCCGGTCAGGCCGAATGCCGCATCCTGCCTGTCCAAATTTCCGCTGAGAACCTTACCGGCCTGGGGAGATTGGCCCGTAAGCAGCGAACCACCCCGCACGCCATGATGCACGCTGCCATGCTGCTTGCGGTCGACAAACATCTCTACGGCGGTAACGCACGCGCCCTGAGGGGCATCGGCTTCGCCGACCTGAGACCCTTCCTAAACCCGCCGGTCTCGTCGGAAGACCTGGGCAGCTATATCTCGATGATGCGCTACACGGCAGAGTTGGGACCAAACACGGACTTTTGGGACCTGGCCCGCAACATCGGCGCCCTGCTCTATAAAGACGCCAAACGCGGCGACAAGTTCCTGGCCGCTTCCATGACCAAACCCCTGATGCGTATGATGCTGTCCCAAACAAACCAACGGATGGCCGCGGCGGCTTTGAGCTTCATGGACAAGGTCCCCCTGGTCGCGGAAGGGCCCGTCCGCCTTCACAACCTGCACGGCTTTGTCTCCAATATAGCCGTGGGCCCGCAATTCACCGCGCTGGCCCGTATTTTTCGAGGCGCCTTGTGGTGGGACTTCCTCTACATGAACAGTGATATGGACGAAACCGGGGCCCGGGCAATTGCACAAGACATATCAAACACCCTGACCGCGCTGTCTTGAGCGAGATTTGGCGTTGGTTTCCGCAAAACCCGTTCTAATTTACTTCGTGTCTGCATAAACTCGTAGACGCGCGTGCTTTCATGTATTAGAGTCAGAACCGCATGAAACGCGTTATCAGCCACTTGTGCAAGAGCGTATGAACAAGGTACAAATACAGCCCTCAGTAAGAAGAAAGACCGTCGGCGGCGGGGTTCCCCTCGTTGAGATGGAGGCTGTGCGTTACAGCGTCGAAGACCAGAAGATATTAGATCTGCCCTATTGGAAGATCCAGAAGGGCGAGCACAGCCTGGTGCTGGGCCCTTCCGGCAGCGGCAAGACCACGCTCATCCATCTGATGGCGGGTCTGTTACGGCCCGATAGGGGGCGCATCAAGATCAGTGTCCAGGATATCGCCGGTTTGAGTCCGGCCGCCATGGATCGGTTTCGCGGGCGGCACATCGGCCTTATCTTTCAGAAGCTATACCTCATTCCGTCACTTTCTGTTTGGGATAACCTGAAGCTGGCCGCCAAATTTGCCGGTTTGCCCTTCGATCGCGAGTGGGCCGATTCCATCCTGCGCGGTTTGAGCCTGGCGCATAAAGCCAAATCGCGGCCTTCCGAACTCAGTTCCGGTGAGGCCCAGCGCGCCGCCATTGCCCGCGCCGTCTTGAACCGGCCCAAAATCATCCTGGCCGATGAGCCCACCTCCGCACTGGACGACGCCACCTGTGACAACGTGGCCGATTTATTGGTAGAGCAGGCTTCACGAGGCGGCGCTACCCTGGTGGTGGCCACCCATGACACACGCTTGAAAGATCATTTCAAATCGCGCCTGGACTTGGAGGGCAGTTGATGGGGATCATTACCCTGACCGCCGCCTACATGCGTTTCCGGCCGTTGAACACGGTGCTCAACCTGCTGTTGCTGGCGCTGGGCATCGGAACCCTGACCGTGCTGCTGCTGTTTTCCATTCAGTTCGAAAAAAGGCTGGCTCGCGATGCACGCGGTATCGACCTGGTGGTCGGCGCCAAGGGCAGTCCGCTGCAACTGGTGCTCTCCGGCGTCTACCATATGGACAGCCCCACCGATATGCTTCCCGAGGGGGTTTTTGAAGCGCTGAATGACCGGGTGGGTGTGGCCCGGGCTTTGCCGATCCACGGCGGAGGACGATTTGGAAAATGGCGGGTGATCGCGACGACGCCCGAATATACGTCCCATTACGGCGCGGGATTGCGTGACGGTCGATTGTGGGAAGCGTCGGGAGAAGCCGTGATCGGTGCCGCCGTGGCGCGCCGTACGGGATTGGCCGTGGGTTCGCCTGTAGCCGCAACCTTTGGTGATAAAACCGTTAACCTAGAGGTTGTGGGTGTCTTGCGCGACTCGGGCACCGTTTTGGATCGCCTGATCATGACCGGCCTGGACCTTCGTTTCCCACCCGGGCAAGGTTCCGAAGCGGGCGATACGGAAGAAGTGCGCTTGAGTCACGTGTTGGTCACCTGTAGTTCAGTGCAGGCCTTACAGGGGCTCAAGCGTGAGTTGGAAGGAAATCCCGATTTGACGGCGGCTTCACCGGGCGATGAAACACGACAGTTGGCCGGATTTATCGGTCTGGGTCTGGACAGCCTGCGTGGGCTGGGCCTGGCGCTGATCTTCGCGGCGGCCCTGGGCATCTTCATCGCCCTGTACAACGCCATGCACGAGCGACGCGGCGATCTGGCCATTATGCGCTGCCTGGGCGCCTCGCGCATTAACCTGATGATGTTGGTGATGACAGAAGGTATGTTGATTACCGGCATGGGGACCCTGGCCGGCCTTTGCAGCGGGCATATCTTTGTGGAGATGGCCGCGCTTTACTCCACCAAGCTGCATGACCTGGGTCTCTCCGGCCTGGCCTGGCAGCCCCAAGAATCCTGGCTGTTATTATTGGCCCTGTCCGTGGGCGCCCTGGCCGCGTTATTGCCGGCAATTCAAGCCTACCGAACGGACATCGCCAGAACCCTGGCGGGCATTTAAGTCATACTAAGGAACCTTAGGAGAACTCGTCTTGCGGCGGCAGCGGTAAGGTGAGCACGAAGGTCGCGCCCTTGCTCTTGCCCTCGCTTTCCGCGTGCAGTTTGCCGCCCATCTCGGTCAGCGCGTTGGCGCTGCTGTGCAGGCCGAAACCGTGGCCTTCCTGCTTGGTGGTATAGCCGTGGTTGAAGACCTTTTCCAGTAGCTCTTCCTCGATGCCCACCCCGGTGTCCGAGATCCGTACATAGGCATTGGCGCTGTCTTGGGTGATCAATACATTGAGATAGCGTTCGCCCGGTTCGGTGTCCTGCATGGCCTCGGCGGCGTTCTTGAACAGGTTGATCAGGACGTGGATCAGTTTGGCTTTTTGTAGAGAGACATGGGGATCGGCGTCTTTGAAGACATTGTATGTGATTTGGTTTCGAGCCAGGTTACCCTCGTAAATGCCCATGGCGTCTTCCACGATCTCGTAAATCGAGGAAACCTGATCTTTGGTGCCGTGCGCCACAAATCCCTGCTGGGCCGTGATGACGTTGTTGATGATCCGTATCTTGTCATCGATACGGTCCAGGTTATCCTTGGTCTCTTTATGCTCGTCCTGCAGCATCTGGTTCAGCAGGTCGTAGTACTCGCGCAGCTGTTCCAGCTTGGGGTATTTGGTCATCAAATCTTCGTTCATCATGCGGGTGAAGGCTTTGTTGGCCCGCGTCAGTGAATGGATTTTAGAAGAGGCCAGGGTCTGGTCGATGACCTGGGTGGAGATAATGACGCTGTTCAAGACGTTGCCCACATTGTGCAGGACAGACGTGGCAATGTCGGCCATGCCCGCCCGGTGTGCGTTTTCCACCAGTTCCTTCTGGGCGGCTTCCAACTGCCGGGTGCGTTCCTGGACACGGGCTTCCAACTCTTCGTTCAGCTTGCGGATCTCTTCGTGGGCCCTGTTCTTTTTCTCTATTTCCGCGTTCAGCGATTGGATCAGGTCGGCATTTTCCAGGGACACGGCCGCCTGGGCCAACAGGATCTCCAATACATCGACCCTGTTTTCGGTGAAGGCATGGCGCACCAGGTTGTTCTCCAGGTACAGGGCGCCCAGTTGGTGGTCCTTGTAGATAAGCGGGGTGCACAGCAGGGACTTGGGCTGGTTCTGGATAAGGTAGGGGTCCTTGCTGAAGCGGGTGGGTTGAGTACCGTCGTGTATGATCTGGCCGCCGCGCGAGCGGATGACGTAGCGAACCAGCGCCTCGGGCACCAGGCCGCAGCCTTCCAGGGGTATGGATTGCAACACCTCGGCATGATTGGAAGCAGCCTCGGCGGTAGCCTCGATCATCAGTTTGTTATTGCGTACCAGGATGAGGACGCCTTTTTCGGCGCCCGCGTTTTCTACCATGGCCCGGATCATCAGGGTCAACAAGCGATCCAGGTGAATTTCGGAGGACAGCACCCGGGCCGTGCGCATGACAGCGAACAGGTCCAGACCCTCGGACTCGCTGGGTAGGCTGTTCACCGTTTCACTGATGGTCTCGGTAGTGCGGATGTTGGACTGGGGCATGGCCATGTCCAACGCGGGATAGTCGCGTTCCAGCTTGGCGGCTTTGGCCTGGGCGCCCCAGCGGGAGTACAGGTAGCGGGCCTCGCGCAGGTGCAGGCCGGCGTATTTTTCACGGTTGAGAGTCAACCAGTAATGTCCGTGCAGTTCGTTGGCCAGCGCCTCGTATTGCAGGTAGCCGTGATGATTGGCGGAGGCCGCGGCGCGGTCGAAATAATCGTGGATTTGTTCGGCGCCGTCTTGTTTCAGCCTGGCGTATTCGGCTTTCAACAACAGGTATTTGTGTTCGAAGTTAGCGGGGCACAATTCGGAGAAGAGGGCCAGTTGTTCCAGTGTCTTTCGGATGTGATTCAGGTACTTTCGCTTGTCCTGCGGTGAGCGCCGATGATAGATGCGACTGAGTAGAATGCAGTGTGTCAGACTGGGATCGACCCCGTAGAGCATGCCCTCCAGAAGGTTCAACTTCTCATACATGGTCTCGCCGTGGGCCAGGGCCTCTTTCTCGCGGCCGGCCCAAAAAAGCCCGATGAATTTGGCGCCGGCAAATACCGATTCCAGGATGGCGTTGGGCAGCATTTCCTGGTATTTTTCCTCGAAATCCTCGGTCCTCAGGTTGGTGATCTCGCCCCCGTTGATCAGACCCAGCACCAGTTTGCGATAGATCTGGCCGTAGGTCGCCGGGTACATCAGCCCGCGCGTTTCGGAGGCATGGATGAAAAAGTCCAGGCTGGACAACACCTCTTCCAAGGGTTTACCGGCAAACAAGCGCCAGAAGGCCGCATTGCCCAGGTTGTGCAGCGCCGCCTGGGTATTGCCCAGTTCCAGGCTGATGGGGTAGTAGTCTTCCAGGCGTTTGATGACGTTATCGACATGGCCGGTCAGGGCAAGCGGTGCAAACAGGTTGTTGGTGCTGTCACTGGCGTAAATAGAGCTGGGGTAGAGATCCAGCAGTCGCATATTCAACTGGCAGAAACGCTTACCCTCGGCAAAGTTCTTTTGGGTCATATAGTACAGCGAGACCCAGGAGGCGATCATCGAGGAGGTCTGGTTGAAGCCGAAGCGACACATCAGGTTGAGCGCCGTGAAAACCGTGTAGTAATGCAGCGGCATCATGCCGTTGAGATAGCTGTTGGCGGCGAGGGCGTCCAGGGTTCGCAGTAACAGTAGAACCTGGGGATCGTCGGCGCCGTCCTGGATCAGGGTTTCGATGGGCTGGGTTTTTTGCAGGGCTTCAAAGTCGGCGCGGGCCTCTTCCATTCCGGCGTTCAGGGCCTCTTCGCCTTCCGGTAGGGCCTCGCCCAGCAACTCCAGGGCCCGGGCGCCCCATTTGAACGCTTCATCCCAGTGGTAATGGGTACGGTGGTAATTGTGCCGCTCATAGCAGAAGGTGGCCTCATCCAAATTGTTTTGAGCGTATTCCAGTAAGGTATCGAACATGGCGTCGGCTTCGTCCCAACGCTCCATACAAGCCAGGCAGCCGGCTGCCTGGGAATAGATTTGGCAACTGAGGTCATATTGATTCTGCCAGTGATTATTCGTCAGCATCTCCATGGCCAGATTGTAGTGTTGCATGGCCGGTTGATAGGCAAGGGAGTCCCTGGCCTGCTTTCCCACCCGCAGGTTGATTTTGGCCAGGGCCAGACTCTCCTCCGTACTGTCGATCAGCTCCCGACCCTGATTGAGCTGTTCACAGGTAAGGAAAAGTAAGCTGTTGGATTCATCTATGTCGGCGCCGACCAACAAACGCCGTCCGATGTCCAGATGAAGCCGGGTGCGCTCTTCTTCAGGAATGAGAGCGTAGGCACATTGAAGAACACGGTCATGCAGGAATTTGAGGGTGATTTCCAGCTTATCGCCCTGGGGTGGTAGATAATCCGCGTTTTCTACCAGTCGGGTCCACTCGAAGATATGGTCGGAAGGCGCCACCAGACCGGCTTTGATACCGGGTAACAGGGCCCGCGCTACTTCCAGGGGTTCTTTTTCTCCTGCCAGAGCCAGAGTGCTTAACTCGAAACGGTTGCCCAAACAAGCTGCCAGACCCAGTGTGTTGGAGGTTTGCTCGGGTAAGGCGCGCAGCTTGTCCAAAACCAGGTCGGCTACATTGTCGGTGATATTCTGAGCCTCGATCTGGGCGACGTCCCATGTCCAGCAATGCTCCTCTCTATCGAAGGAGATCAGCGCCTTCTCCTGCAACATCTCCAAGAACTGGTTGACGAAATAGGGATTCCCACCCGTCTTGGCCATGACCAGGGAGGTCAGTTTGCGAACCTTGGCCGTGCTGCTGCGCAGGGTCTCGGCAATCAGCTTTTCCAGGTCGCGACGTTTCAACGGTTCCAGGTCCAGTCTATGAACCCCCATGCCCTTTTGCTCCAAAACCTTGAGCGCGGGGAACATGGGGTGTCGTTCATCGACCTCGTTGTCGCGAAAGGCGCCGATCACCATCAGGTAACTGTCTTTATCGTCGGCCAATACGCGCAGCAATTGGAAGGTGGCGGAGTCGGCCCACTGCAGATCGTCCAGGAACAGGACCAGCGGATTCTGTTTGCGGGCAAAGACCTTCACAAAATTGCGAATCACATTGTTGAAGCGGTTCTCGGCCATACCGGGTTCCAGTTCTTGGACGGCGGTGACCTCGCCCAGCAGGGCGCCCAATTCGGGGACCAACTCTACCAGTACCCCGGCGTTGGGTGACAGAGCCTCGTTCAGACGATCGCGCCATTTGGTCAGACTTTCCTCGGGTTCACTCATCAGGTCGTTGATCAGTTCTCGAAATGCCTGAAGCACCGCGGCATAAGGTACATTGCGTTGGTACTGGTCGAATTTTCCCGAAATGAACAGACCGCGCCTGGCCGCAATGGGTTTGTGGACCTCGTGCACCAGGCTGGACTTACCGATGCCGGAATAACCCGCGATCAGGAGCATTTCCTTACAACCCGTGGTGACCCGATGGAAGCACTGCATCAGCAGTTCCAATTCCTCCTCGCGACCAAAGAGGGTTTTAGAGACGCGAAAGCGCTCTGCCGCGTCACGCTGACCGGGTTTGAAACGGGAAATTTGACCCTTTCGCTCCAGTTGTTCCAAGCATTGGGACAGGTCATAGTGCAAGCCGTGAGCGCTTTGGTATCGTTCCTCAGGCGACTTGGCCATTAAGCGGGCGACAATCTCGCAGATGGTTTTGGGTAAATCGGGGCGGTGATCGTTAAGCGGCTTCGGGTTGCGTGCAATTTGACAATGGACCAGCGCCAGTTGGTCGTCGGTTTCAAAAGGCAGGCGACCGGTGAGCATTTCGTAGAAGGTAACGCCCAGCGAGTAGAAATCGGTGCGGTAGTCCACCGGGCGGTTCATGCGGCCGGTTTGCTCGGGCGACATATAGGCCAGGGTTCCCTCGATACGGCCGTGACCGATGGGTTTCTGATGCTCTTCCTGCAAGGTGGAGGCAAGACCGAAATCGATGATCCAAGCCTTATTGGTAGTAGTGTTGAAGACCAGGTTTCCGGGCTTCAAGTCCTTGTGCATGATGCCGCCCTTGTGAATGGCCTCCAAACCGCGCGCCATCTGCACGCCGATCTTCAGGAAAAGGTGAACCGGCATGCCGTTGGGCGGGATCTGATGAGAAAGGGCAACCGCTTCGTTATCGGCCTCGATCAAAGCAAGGCCGTGACCATACTTGCGGCACTCGAGGTAGCGGACCACATACTCGCTTTCGATCTTGCTGCCGATTTCGTATTCGCGCAGGAAACGGTTGATCAGGTTGATATCGGGAAAGGTCGGCGTATGGGCTTTGACGATCACGCGGAGGTTGTCTTTCTCTCTTCGGCCGCGATAAACACAGGACCGAGAGCCCATGTAAAGCGTATCCTCCAAGACGAAACCGTCCAGTTTTTCCATGCCATCTCCTGGGCGCGTATATCCAACTTATGTTTTCGACATAAAACAGAATTCCATAACTTCTATCTAAGCATATAAATCAGGTGTTTGGCGAGACCCTAAGTAAGTTGGTTTCTACCTCCGATCATTGAGATTTTTTAATGGGAAACAGCGGATTTGGAGCAAGATCGTTTTGTGTGACCATTTAGTACCTTCAGGAAACAACTACAGCGTCCGACGTATCTCTAAGGCCCCGGTTATTTAACCGCTGCCATGCACATGAGCAACCTTTGATTTAACTGAAGGGCAGGAGGAAAAGACCCTGCCGCAGCAATGGGAGGCATGCCGTGCAGGAGCAACGATTATCCGAGCGCATGGCGTTACCGCCGACAGGTGACTTATGCAATCAGCCGATGTGAACTGCCGCACCGCCGGCGACCGGAACGCGCTTGAAGAATTTTATCATCAAGCATCCGAGGGGATGATCTTTCATAGGGATCATCGAATTCTGGCCGTTAATCCGGCGGCCTCGAACATTTTCGGGGTGTCGGCCGATGAGCTGATCGGCCGGGGCCTGCACGAGTTTATCGAGGGGCCGGAAGATAATTTCAAGACCGACCTGCCCCGACAGGTGACCTTGACAAACCACAAGGGACATCACCTGACGCTTCGCCTGCGCACCGTCCGGGGCTGTTACGAGGGGCAAAACTGTCGTTTGACTTACGTGTCCAAGAGCGCCTGGCTGGAAACCGAAAAGGCGCGCCGCTTGATGTTGGCCGAGGAATTATGGGACCTCTACAACAACAATCCCTGCGGGTTCCATGTCCTGGATCGAAAGGGACTGATCATTCAAATGAACGATACCTTGCTGGGATGGCTGGGTTGCCGGCGCGATGATTTGATCGGCCGAACGCTTTTCCTAGATCTGGTCTGTCCCCAAAGCCGGCCCGTGATCAAGCGTTGCTTTGCCGAATTGAAGCGGGCGAATCGCAAGGAGGGGGTGGAGATCAACCTTATTCGCGCGGACGGTACGCGGTTGCCGGCAATTCTCTCCGCCACCGCGGTTCGCGACAGCGAGGGTCGCTTCGTCATGTGCCGCGCCTCGGTAGTCAATATCTCGGCGCGCAAACAGGTGGAGATTCAGCTATGCGAGACCCAGGAGGAGTTGCGACGGTTGAATCAGGAGTTGGAAGGGCGCATCGCGGAACGCACCCGCGAGTTGGAATCCACGCGCCACGAACTGATGGAGGCGGCGCACCAGGCCGGCATGGCCGACATCGCCAGTTCGGTGCTGCACAACGTCGGCAATATCTTGAATAGTGTGATCACGGCCAGTCATACTATTTCCAAAATCACCAGCGGCGATCATCTGCAATCCATGGCGCGCGTCAACAAACTACTGAAGGAGGTTGCCAATCCGAGCCACCCCAAGACAAAACAAGTACTCGATTTCTATGAGCTGGTGCAAGAACTGCTGGAGAAGGAACATGATGACGTCGTAGACAACAACCGCCAGGTGAATGAGCAAGTCCAACTGATCCGGGAAGTAATCATGGCCCAGCAAAGTTTTGCATCGGCCGAATTTCAAACCGAGGAACTACATCTGGAGGAATTGGTGGAAGATGCGCTCAAGATTCAGGCCCATGCCCTCCAACGTCACCATGTCAAGGTGGTCCGAGATTTCCATAAGATACCGCTGGTGCCGGTTTCCAAGTTCAAGGTGATTCATACCTTGATCAACCTGGTCAAAAACGCTGTTGAGGCCATGACAGATCTGAAGACCGGGCAACGGGTGTTGACGGTGAGCATTTTGCGCAGGGGCCGCTACGTGGAGATCTCCATAACCGATCGGGGTTACGGCATTCCCAAGGAAAATCTGAAGGCCGTCTTCACCCACGGTTTCAGCACCAAAACCTCCGGGCACGGGTTCGGATTGCATTCTTGCGCCAACGCCATGGCGGAGATGGGCGGCAGCATCCAAGTGGAAAGCGAAGGGTTTCAAAAGGGTTCCACGTTCATTCTGAAGTTCCCGGTCAAAAAGCCCAGAAGATTACCCTGAGTGGGGACATCCGGCGCCGGCCTTTCCTACTCCCGTTTTCTACGATCCCGGTCTGCTTATTCCGGAGATTTCCCGCGGTATCCGGGAGCGCCCCGTCCATGATAAACAGCCGTAGCATTTGTACCTTGTTCCGTGTTGTAATGAGGCGTTCGGTGCCCATTCGCAAGTATGAGCAGAGAGGTTGACAACATGGCTGTGAAATCCCTGGACGCGCTGGCTTTGAACGGCAAGCGCGTATTGATGCGGGTAGATTACAACGTCCCCATGGACAGCGCCCGTAAGATTACCGATGACTCACGCATTCAGGCCTCGCTACCCACCGTCCGCAAGATCTTGGACGCGGGCGCGGCCCACCTTACCTTGATGAGCCACCTGGGCCGGCCCAAGGGACAGGTAAAACCCGAACTTTCACTGGGGCCCGCGGCGGAACACCTGTCGTCCCTGTTAGGTGAGGAAGTTCCCCTGGTTACCGAAATGGACGGCCGCAACGTCTCCCGGGTGCAACTTCTGGAAAATCTGCGGTTCCATCCCGGTGAAACCAAAAATGATGAAGGCCTGGCCAAACAATTGGCCACCTTCGGCGATGTCTATGTCAACGACGCCTTCGGCACCGCCCACCGGGCGCACGCTTCTACCGCCGCCGTGGCCGGCTTTTTCGTGGAAAAAGGCGCCGGCCTGCTGATGAACAAGGAACTTCACTATCTGAAGAATTCCCTGGAGAACCCCGAAAAACCGTTTGTGGCCATCCTCGGCGGCAGTAAAATCTCGGATAAGTTGTTGCTGGTGGAAAACCTGCTCAACAAGGTGGATGCCCTCTTGATCGGCGGCGGGATGAGTTATACCTTCCTGGCCGCGCAAGGCATCGGTATCGGCAATTCGCTGGTTGAACACGATTTCCTGGACGGGGCCAAGCGCCTGATCGACCTGTGCGGGGAAAAGGGCGTCGACCTGCTCTTACCCCTGGACCACTTGACCGGGGCCGAGTTCAAGGCCGAAACAGATGCCGTCATCACCCTTGGGCAAGCTATTGAAGACGGTCAGATGGGCCTGGATATCGGCCCCGAGACCATCAACCTGTACGCCGCCAAAATCAACGAGGCCAAAACCGTGGTTTGGAACGGGCCGATGGGTGTATTCGAATGGGAACCCTTCTCCACCGGCACCATCGCCGTCGCCGAAGCCATGGCCGAATCCAAGGCGCTGACCATCATCGGCGGCGGTGACTCCGTGGCCGCGATCAACAAAGCCGGGGTCCGCGATCAAATGACCCATATCTCAACCGGGGGCGGCGCCTCTTTGGAACTGTTGGGCGGCAAAGACCTGCCCGGAATCGTTGCCCTGGAGTCTTGATCTATGACGCGATATTATGTCTTGGGAAACTGGAAGTCCAACGGAACCATCGACATGATCGACACCTTCACTTCCGGTTTCAATCATCCCGAACCAAACGAGGATCTGGCCTACGGGCTGGCTCTGCCGTTTCACCTCTTACATCACCACAAGGACTTCGGCGCCCTGGCTTTGGGCGCCCAAAACGTCTCCTCCTTCCGGGAGGGGGCGTTCACGGGTGAAATCACCGCCGGCATGCTGGGCGACACCGGCTGTCGCTTCTGCCTGGTGGGTCACTCGGAACGACGGCAGTACTTCAAGGAAACCGTCAAAGAAACGGCGACCAAGCTGAAACGCCTGCTGGCCGCCGAAATCTTCCCCATCTTTTGCGTCGGCGAAACGCTGGAGGAACGCGAGGCCGGTATGCTGCGCATGGTCCTCAAGGAGCAGTTGGCGCCCATGGACGCGTTGGAAGAAGGGGCTCGCTTCGCCGTGGCCTACGAACCCGTTTGGGCCATCGGCACCGGTGTCGCCGCCACGCCCAAGGACGTCAAGGAGGCGCACTTCCTGATCAAACGCCTGCTGTCCTCTTCCGGGTTCGGCGAAACGCCGGTGCTCTACGGCGGCAGCGTCAAACCGAAGAATGCAAAGTCCCTGGCCGAAATCGGCCAATTGGACGGTTTCCTGGTGGGCGGCGCCAGCCTTAAACCCGACGACTTTCAAGGCATTGTCACCGAGTTCTCGGCCGGTAAAAAACTCACCTGACCTATCGGCGCATAAAATCATCGGGCCTTCCGGCCCTTAATCATGAGGTTTTCCATGTTGACATTGGGTTTGCTGACCATGTTTGCTTATTCCTTTAAAGATATTCACACTTTCGGCAATACAGACGAAGTATTGACTGAGCGGCTTTCGCTGGACCTGACCCTGGATTTCGAAAAAAAGGTCATCCACGGCAGTTGCGAAATCACCCTTGCTTACCAGACCGACAAGGACAAGGTGGACTATGTCGACCTGGACATTTCGCGCCTGGACATCGAATCGGTCACCGCGAACGGCAAGGCGCTGACCTACTACATCGGCAAGCACACCGCCGATATGGGCTCGCGCCTGCACATTATGCTGCCCGCGGACAAGCCGGATAAAATCCGCATCGAATACCGCACCCACCCGGGCGCCGAGGCGGTTCAATGGCTGAGCAAGGAACAAACCACGTCCAAGAAGTTCCCCTACCTGTTCACCCAGGGCCAGTCCATCTTCACGCGCACCTGGATTCCCTGCATGGACAGCCCGGGCGTGCGCGTGGCCTATGATGCCGTGATTCGCGTGCCCAAGGGCATGACCGCCGTGATGAGCGCCTATCACCAGCAGCACGACGCGGCTGAAGGCATCTTCCGGTTCGACATGGACATACCCATTCCGCCTTATCTCATCGCCCTGGCCGCCGGTGAAATCGCCTTCAAGAAGATTTCCGATCGCGCCGGCGTCTACGCGGAACCCGCGGTGGTGGAAAAGGCCGCCTGGGAATTCGCCGACATGGAAAAGATGATCCAAGTGGCCGAAAAACTCTACGGCGATTACCGCTGGAAGCGTTGGGACGCTATCGTGCTGCCGCCCAGTTTTCCCTTCGGCGGTATGGAAAACCCCATGCTCACCTTCGCCACGCCCACGCTCATCGCGGGGGACCGCAGCCTGGTGAACACCATGGCCCATGAACTGGCGCACAGTTGGTCGGGCAACCTGGTCACCAACGCCACCTGGTCCGACTTCTGGTTGAACGAGGGTTTCACCACCTATTTCGAACGCCGCATCATGGAAGAACTGTACGGCAAAGAAATCGCCGAGATGGACAACCTGCTGGCGCAACGCGACCTGATCGAAGATGTGGAAACCATGAACAAAAGCGAGCATCCGGGCGATTCCATCCTGTACATCGACCTGAAGGGTCGTCACCCGGACGACGGCTTCTCCGGCATTCCCTACGACAAGGGCGCCAACTTCCTGCTGTTGCTGGAAACCACCTTCGGCCGCGAGAGATTCGATGCGTGGCTGAAGAACTACTTCGACACCTGGGCCTTCAAGACCATGACCACGGACCACATGCTGCGGCTGATGAAACGCGACCTTTTCAAGGGCGACGACGCCATGTGGCGCAAACTGCGCGTGGAAGAGTGGGTCTACGAGAAAGGCATTCCGGATAACATGGTCATTCCCGAATCAGACAAGTTCGAAAAGACGCGCGCGGCCGCCAAGACCTTTATTAAATCCGGCAAAACCGACGGCGTGAAGAAGGACTGGGTCACCGCGGAATGGCTGGATTTCCTGAACAGCCTGCCCGAACAGGTCTCCCGCGAGCGCATGGAAGCCCTGGACAAGCAGTTCAAGCTGACCGATGCCGGTAACTCCGAGATCCTCTTCGCCTGGGGCATGGTCGCCGTTCGCAACAATTACGAACCGGCCTACGACGCCATTCGCGACTTCCTGACCCGCATGGGCCGCCGCAAGTTCCTGTCGCCGCTATACCGCGCCATGAACGAGAACCCCAAAACCCAAAAGATGGCTCGTGACATCTACAAAAACGCGCGATCGGGTTATCACCCCATCGCCCAAGCGTCCATCGACAAGATCCTGGGCAGGTAAAACTTGACCCCTGCCGCGCTTTGCCCCATGCAAAGCGCGGCAGCCGGGTTGTCCCTCAGTTGACGATTCGAGGAAAAAGGGCCTCAGATCCAGTTGTCATTGGTTGTCTCGATAAACCAGGCGTCAAAGAATCCTTTCTGATTCCTCGATCTGGAAAAGTCAGGAGCAAAGAACGAGGCCTGATTCTTCGACTCGGAAAAGTCAGGAGCAAAGAATGAGAACTGATTCTTTGCGCACTGAAAAGTAATGTGAAAGGAAAGAGTTGTGGTTCCTTGACCCTGACTTTTCGGGAGCAAAGAACCAAAACTGATTCTTTGACCCTGAACTTTCGGTGCGCAAAGAATGAGGACTGATTCTTTGCTCCCCGACTTTTAATTCGAGAAATCTTCTGAGATTTCTCGACCCCCGGCGACGAGAATCAAAGATTCAGATAGTAAATCGAGGCTCAACTTCTCAAGATACGCCCAATCAGCTGTATTTGGTTGTCAAATCCAGAAATTGGATTGTCTTGCGTCGAAACCCTGAAAACCCTCGCTGATCCAACCTCTGCAAAACAACTCGATCACTACGGCGTACGGTATCATGCTCGCTCCTACGCGAAATAAACCGAGAGCATATTGAATCGCACTCGAGGTCCGAGTTCGGCTTGACAAGGTTGCCCCCGCACCTTAAAGTAGACGGGTACATTGCCTTTCAGGACATCTCGATGACCCATTCATCTTTACCGGCTTATGCCCGGGAAGCTGTATTGGCCGCAGTTGCCTATGCGGACTACTTCAGTTTTCCTCCCAAAACCTTTGAACTGAAGCGTTATATCTTCTTCATTGCCCTGGACGATGATCAGATTGAACAGGTCGCGGATGAACTGGTCGCCGCCGGGCGACTGGTGCGTCATGCCGGTTATCTGTGCTTCCCCGGTCGCGAAGAAATTATTGCCGGCCGGGAAGAGCGATTGGCCCTGTTGGCCGAGTATAAACGATTGATCAAACGCAAATTACCTTCGCTGTTGCGCTTCGGCTTTATTCGCGGCGCCATGCTCAGCGGCAGCCTCGCCGCCGACGCGGCCTGTAAACGTTGTGATGTGGATCTGTTCCTGATCCTGGATCACCGGCGCATGTGGTTGGGTTTTCTGCTGGTGCGGCTGATACGCCTATTGGAACGCAAGGTAGAGATCTGCCCCAATTACATCGTCAGCGATCGATCGCTGGAGTTGGTCCACCCCAATGTGTTTACCGCCGTGGAGATGGCCAAGGCCGTTCCCCTGAAGCCGGGACCGGTCTTGGATGACCTGGACGAGGTCAACTGCTGGTACCGGGATTTCATTCCCAACGCCTTGACGCCGGAACAGAAAACCCTCCCTCTGGACCTTCGTCCGCGCTGGTGGCATCGGCTGCTGGACGGTCTGGTTGCCTCCCCGTTCGGCGGCTTGTTGGACAAGTTGGAATATCGCCGGCTCAATCGGCGCACCGGCGGTTTGTACCAACCGCGGGACAAGGTATTCAAACCGCACCCCCCTCAGTACCAGCATCGCTTGATGGAAGGGTTGACGGCGCGGATGCGACAGTACCATATCCGTTTCCCCCAACTGGAGAACCACCTTAGGGAGCAATTGGCGATTTTGGAACCGGCGTGTCGGCATTGGCGGGAACCGGTGCGGCGACGGCTGGAGTTGGAATACGCGGTCAGCGCCGATCAATAAGCCTGAGTCTGGTGACGGCGGAAGGCGCGGCGCAGACGGTGAGCGGCCAGCATGCGGCGCAATCGCCAGGCGGGTGCTTTGACCTTCTGTGTCAGGGCGCCGCGCAGGGCTTTCTTTTCGGCCAGGGCCGCGGTTAACAGTCCGTTGGCAAAGCCGTAGACTTCCGCGCCGGCCTGACCTTGGATCTCGATATCGCGATCGGTGCCCATGTCGAAGACCGGTGCGCCGTTCAAGCGTTCCTGATCGGCCAAAGCCTGATGGAAAGCCGTGCCCTTGATGGGGTAACCGATGGTGGTCAGAGCGATATCCGGCTCGCATTGCTCGGCCAGGTCGATGGTGTCCAGAACATCTTCCATGCCCTCGTCCATGAACCCCCACATGAAGAACATGCCGGTCTCGATACCCGCCCGGCGCAGGCCGCGCACCGCCTCGATGACCTGATCCCTGCCGATGCCGCGTTTCATCTGGTCCAGCAGGCGTTGCGAGCCGCTTTCGGCGCCTACCCAGACGCGCGCGCAGGCAAGTTGCACCAGGCAGTCGACCATCGCCGGGTTCAGGCGATCGGCCCGCGAGATGCATTCGAAGGGTTTGCGCAATTCCGGCCGGCTTTTCATCAGTCGGGTGAAGGTCTCGATCCATTTGAAGTTGATGGTAAAGACATCGTCGGCGAACCAGTAGCTGTCTACTTTATAGTTACTGTCGATCCAATCCAATTCTTCGATCACCTTCTCGGGCGAGCGTTTGCGCAGGGAGTAACCGTAGACATTGTGGCTGCACCAGGTGCAACGGTAGGGGCAACCGCGGCTGGTAATCAGGCTCATGGGCCGTTTCCCGTGATGTTTCTGCCAGCAATTCAGGTAGGGCTCGATGTCCACGGCCTTGCGGTCGGGCAGGGGCAGGTCATCCAGCGGCAGATCGGGCTTTTGGGCCGGTGCGCGAATGGTTTCGCCGGCCTCCCGATAGACCAGGCCTTCGATGTGTCGCCATTGTTGCGGGTCGTCGATAGTCTCCAGCCAGCGGGTCACGGGCCGTTCGCCCTCGCCCGTGATGACGGCATCGAAACCCCGGTCCAGGTAGTCATCGGCATAGTGGGGCGGATCGGGCCCGCCGACGACCACACGGATTTCGGGGTCCTGAATCATGGCGCGCAGGCGCAAAACGTTATGCCGCGTCATCATGTTGGCGTAGAAACCCACCACCCTCGGCCGGAAGTGGGCAAGGGTTTCCCCGAAGGCTTCCGGTGACGAAAAGGTGCCGTCAAAGACCCGCACGTCGTAACCCTGCTGCTTCAGCCAGGCGCTCAGGTAGAGGATGCCCAACGGCGGATAGGGCTTCATCACTTTTTGTTCACCCGCGTCCAGGTGCAGGAAGTAGGCGTGGGCCAGGAGGACTTTCATGAGAAGGGAATGCCTTCCACCCCGAAGCGTTTCAGGTCCCGGCTTGTTTGCAGCCGGCGCAGGAAACGCTTGATCCCGACTGGAGACAAGGGGTGCCTGGGATCGTTCAAAGCGACGAATTTCTGGTGGATATAGCGGTAGAGTTGGGGGTAGAAGTCGGCGGGATAGGTGGCTTGGAAGATGGGTTTCATGTCGTTACTGGTCAACCAGTGATCCTGGTCGTGCAGTTGGTCTTTGACGCGTTCGTAGAAGGGCGTGTCGGGCAAGGGGTAGGCCACGCTGATGCCGATCTCATGGGGCCTGGTCTCCCGGATCATCTCCCAGGTGGCCCGGATATCTGCCGCGGTTTCGCCCGGGTAGCCGAATTGCAGGAAGAAGCAGGCCCGGATGTCCTCTCGCTTGAGGTTGGCAACCGCTTCCTTGATCGCCGGTACTTTCAGATCCTTGTCCATGGCGTCCAGCACGCTTTGGGAGCCGCTTTCTACGCCCATCCAGACGGTGCGGCAGCCGGCGGCGGCCAGGTCGGCGGCGGCAGCGGCGGACATCAGATCGGCCCGCGCCTGGATCTTGAAGGGGATGACGGCATCCAATCGGCGGATCTCTTCGGCAAAGCGTCGCGTCCAGCCTGGTTTCAAGCCGAAGATGTCGTCGGCAAACCACAGGTGATCGGGCTTGAAGCGATCCTTCAGCCAGGCGACTTCAGCGGCAACCTCCAAGGGATCGCGCACATCGTAACGGCGGCCGTGGACCGGCTTGGCGCACCAGTTACAACGATAGGGGCAGCCCCGGGTGGTGACCATGTTCAGCGAAAACCAGCCATGGTTTCGCAGCCAGATACGCCGGTAATGTTCTACATCCACCAGGTCCCAGGCGGCCATGGGGAATACGGACAGGTTGCGTTCGCCGCGGATGGGCGCCTGTCCCGCGGGCTTGTCATTGTGCAGGCGGAAGATGCCGGGCAGCATGACCGGGTGTTCCTCGGCAGCCAGTATTTCCAGTACGCGGAACTCGGCCTCGCCCTTGATCACGTAATCGGCGCCCGCCTTCAGGTAGATCTCGGGAAAGTCGGAGGCGTCGGAACCGGCGGCCAGGATGTGTTGTACCCGGGGCCGCGCGGCTTGAATCATGGTGACGCAGGCTTCCCGCATACGCAATAAGCACATCTTGGAGAGCCAGTTGAAATTGTCCTCGAAGAAGACCACGACATCGAAATCCTCCGCGAGGACCATTTTTTCGAAATCGGCGGTGTCCTCCGCAACCATGGCGTCGAACAGCGCTACCTCGTGACCCTCGCGGCGCGCACAGGCTGCCGCAATCAAGGTGCCTAAGGGAGGGTAGGGCGTCCTGATCAGCTTTTGCTTCTCGTCGAAAGCCATAAAAAAGGAGTGGGCAAAAAGAATCTTCATGTGAGCTTGGAGGTTTTCTCCGGTTGGGCGCGGCGCAGGTATTCGGCGATGGAAACGACCAGCACCGACAGAATGAGCATGACGACGGCGGCAAACAGGGTTTTACCGATGGTGCCGCGCGGCAGTGGGATGGGTTTGTCCTGATTGGTCATGGCGCGATAACCCAAGGCCAGGTTTTCCACATAGCGGATGTGGGTTTTCAGGAAATCGGTCGCTTCTTCGCTATCGAGTGCGGCGATTCGTTTGTCCAGGTCCGCGCGGTAGGCGTCCAGGGTATAACCCGGGGTCATCTTTGCCGCCACGGCTTCGATCAATTCATCGGTGAGCGCCAGCATGGCGGTGCGATAGGCATGTTCCGCCTCGTCCGCCTCGACGGCCGCCCGCCGGCGCACGATCATGGCGTCCAGCAGGGATTTCTGGGCGGGCAAGGGCAGGAAAGCCAGGGTTTGTTGAGGATCTTCAAACTTGAGGTCTTCGAAGTTGACGGTCATGGCGTCCATGCCCCTGGTTCCGTCCTTCGATATGTTCTCCAGGTTGTTGCGGATACGTTCATTGAGCAGGAGTTCCTGCCGCGCCTCGAAGCGATTGCCTTCGATTTGACCCAGCCGTGCGTTCAGGGTAAGCCGGTTGGAGCGCAATTGGTCATGGATCAGGTACAGCGGTAATTCCTGGGAGAAGTTATGACGGACCTGGCCGCTGAGCGCGGTCAGACTTTCCGATCCGGCGCCGCGCAGGTGAACGCTCAGCAGTTCCGAGCGCAGTTTCTCCAGCTTGGTGATGTTGTCGGCCCAACTGCGCTCCAGGGAGATCTTCAGGCGTTCCTTGTTTTCGAAATCGATATAACCGGGCAAGATGTTCAGGCGAATCATGGGTTGCAGGCCCGCCTTGCCCTCGGCCGTCAGTAACTCCTCGGCCAAACCGGTGTGACCGTCGCGCTTCAGGGCGTCGGCAATGCGTGTAATGTTTTCGGGGCTGTAGAAGCGGTCGCTCAGCTTTTTGTAGGAGACCGCCTCGAGGGGCAGGTGGTAGAGCAGGTCCAGCGACCAGGTTCGCGGGCCCAGGTAGGTGAACATGCCGAACGCCAGAGCGGGCAACAAGGTCGCGGCCGCGATTTTGAATTTATGTATCCACAAGGCATGAATCAGGTGGAACAGTTCCATATAAGCCTCTTTAGGTCGTACGGGCCAATCATACAACAAAAACAAGGAATGTAACCATTGCGAACCAGCTGAACTTGAGAGGCGCGTCGTGCACGAATATTCCGTGCCTCCCGATCGGGAAATAAACCCAAAAAATCCTGGCCTGTAGAAAAGCAGCCAGGGTATTCTGGGCGGGTGTCCGAGTAAGTCGATTGCGAGAGGTGGATATGGAAGAAGAGCCGGAAGAAATTGAAGAGCGGGCTGAAGAAACCGAAGAGGACGAGTCAATTGGTGAGGTTCAGATCATCAATCCGCATGACCGTTTCGTCAAGGCGGCCATGGAGAATCGTGATGTGGCTATGGAGTTTCTGGACATCTATGTGCCGGACGAGGTCAAGGTCATCTGTAAGTTGGAGGAATTCCAACATATCAAGCAATCCTTCGTCGACAGTGACTTACGGGAACACATTACCGATATCCTGTTCCGTGTCCCCCATAAAGACCCGAAAGAACCTCCGCTCTTCCTCTACTTCTTGATGGAGCATTTACGCAACAACGACAAGCTGTCGGCGTTTCGTGACTGGAACTACAAGGTCAAGATCGTCCGCTTCAGCATGGAGGATACCGGCAGGCAGGAAGT
>JASJCB010000338.1 GCA_030066195.1 Acidobacteriota bacterium | reverse complement strand
GGTAACTCCGGCGGCTTCATCCGCACCACGGTTGACCTGTCCAGCTATGCCGGCAACAACATCAGCCTGCGCTTCCGCATGGCAGCCGACTCCTCCGTTTCCTCCACCGGTTGGTGGGTAGACGACGTTACCGTTTCCGCGGGCACCGACTGCACCACCGGTCCCGTCTGTAACTACAGCATCAACCCGACCAGCGCCAATTTCGGCACGGCGGGCGGCAGCGGCACCATCACCGTGACCGCGGACGCCGGTTGTGCATGGACGGCGGTCAGCAATGACGCGTGGATCACCATCACCAGCGGCGCAAGCGGCTCCGGTAACGGCGCCACCGGCTACAGCGTGGCGGCCAACGGCGCGGCGAGCGGTCGCACCGGCACCATCACCATCGCGGGTGAAACCTTCACCGTAACGCAAGACGGCGTGGGTTGCAGCTACAGCATCAACCCGACCAGTGCTAGCGCGGCAGCGGGCGGCGACAGCGGCTCCGTTTCCGTAACGGCTCCGGCCGGTTGCGCCTGGACCGCTACCAGCAACGACGCCTGGATTACCGTCACCAGCGGCAGCAGCGGCTCCGGTAACGGCTCCGTGGGCTACAGCGTAGCGGCCAACGGTTCCTCCATCGCTCGCAGCGGCACCATCACCATCGCCGGTAACACCTTCACGGTCAACCAGGACGGCGCGGCGTGCACCTACAGCATCAACCCGACCAGTGCTAGCGCGGCGGCGGGCGGCGACAGCGGCTCTGTTTCCGTAACGGCTCCCGGCGGTTGCGGCTGGACCGCTACCAGCAACGACGCCTGGATTACCGTCACCAGCGGCGCAAGCGGCTCCGGTAACGGCACCGTGGGTTACAGCGTGGCGGCCAACGGTTCTCCCAGCGCCCGTAGCGGCACGATTACCATCGCCGGTAATACCTTCACGGTTAACCAGGACGGTCTGACGTGCAACTACAGCATCAACCCGACCAGTGCAAGCGCGGATGCGGGCGGCGACAGCGGTTCCGTTTCCGTAACGGCTCAGGCCGGTTGCGGCTGGACCGCCACCAGCAACGACGCCTGGATTACCGTCACCAGCGGCGCAAGCGGCTCCGGTAACGGTTCTGTGGGTTACAGCGTGGCGGCCAACGGTTCCACCAGCGCCCGTAGCGGCACCATCACCATTGCAGGCAACACCTTCACGGTGAACCAGGCCGGTCAGAGCACCGGTGTCTGGGTGACGCTGGACTCCAATAACTTTGAAGGCGGCTTCGGCAACTGGAACGACGGTGGCAGCGACTGCCGCCGTAGCGCTCGCGACGCGGCCTTCGCGTCACAAGGTAGGTTCTGTGTGCGTCTGCGCGATAATTCCGGCGTGGCCTCTTCCATGTTCACCGATGCTTTCGACGCCACCCCCAACTCGGAACTGCGTATCAGCTTCCAGGTCCAGGTGGTCAGCTTTGAAGGCGTCGAGAACTTCTTCGTAGAGTTCTTCGACGGTTCAAGCTGGGTCATCATCGGCGACTACGTGGTCGACCAGGACTTCACCGAGAACGTCTTCTTCAACCCCAGCATCACTATTGACAGCGGCAGCATCAACTTCGCAACCGATTCGCGGTTCAGAATCCGTTGCGACGCTTCCGGTAATGGTGACCGCATGTACGTTGACGAAGCCTTGATCGAGGGTTTCCAGTAGAACTAAATCGGTAACCGGAGTTTTCTCCGGCGACACAAACAAAAGGCCCCGGCTAACCCCGGGGCCTTTTTTGTTCCCCGTTTCAAGGTGAGTTTTTCCACATGACAGCCTCTGGCATACCGGATCGGTAGACTGGGTTTGTACCGAACAAAACCAGGAGGCAGTTATGCCGGTCCCATCCGCTACCGAACTCTTATCCCGACTCGACAAAACCAATCACCCCGAACGTTTGCGCTTTTTAGGGGAATTGGGCAGGAACCACGCGGGCGACTATCAGCTTGCCGCCGTCATCTCCGAACTGGCTACCGGCGATACCTTTGCCCGCCAGGTCGGTCTGCGCCTGGCCGTGGCGGCGCGTGACCAGTTCCAGGTATTACACGCGTTGGGTGAAAACGCCGTCTCCGTCATGAGTATTGCGGCCGGCGCGGCGCCGCGTCTGGTGACCGACCCGGAAGCCCTGCTCCAAGTATTCCAAGGAGCAACGCCCATGGCTCAAAAGCTGCTTCTCCGGGGGATTCGACGCTACAAACGCTGCGATATTGCCGAGCACCTGTTCCCCTACCTCTACAAAACGGGGAACGATCGGGCCGCTGCCGCCCTGCTGACCCTTTGTTCTGCAGAGGTGGTGACGCGGCATCTACCCCGCCTGAGTCACCTGGTGTGTGACCAGGCCCGCATGGCGCAACGTCACCCCATTCCGGTGCTCCACTGGTTGACACAGGAAATGGAGAAAGCACCGAGCACGCATACCTCCGTCTTGCTAAAGCGTTATCTACCGGCTTTTCGAGTCCTGGCCGTGAGTGAGCCCGGTCCCCTGCTGAACCTGTTGACCCTGGTCATGCCGGAAACCAACCTACCCGAGGCCGCCTCCGAACTGCTGGGCGCCCTGGTGCGTCGTCAACCCGGGGGCGTCTTGCGGTTGCTTGAGCTGCCCGGGCCCAGGCGAACCCTAAGCACGGCCGGCTTGCCCAACGGCATTCGTCGTAACCTGAACCTCTTCCAAGGCGGAGAATTGGCCCGATTGGCGCGTCTGTTATCCGAAAACCCGATCGCACTGGCTGACCTCCTGACCGCTCGCCCTGTCGAGCAAAGAGCCGATCTTTTCTACCATGCAACCAAAGACTTGGATACCGGCGGCATTGCCTGGCCTTCCGCCCTTTTGGCGGCACTTCCCCATGAAGTCCGTCGGCGGGAAGTCACCCGCATGCTCTCACTCCGCATCATCCGGGAGGACCGGTTCCGCCTAATGGAAGTTACCGCGCATGCCGATCGCCAAACCGCCCTCCCCGTGATTCTGGAAGCCGCCCGAGCCGCCGCGGCGGAGGAGCGCGCCCTGGGTTATGCGCTTCTGATTCGCAATGCCGCCGTCAATCGCGACGGGCTCCATGAAATGTTGCAATACCTGCTGCAATTGGAAAATGAGCAGGAACCCGTGCGCGGCAAGGCGCTTTCCGCGTTGGCCGCGGTCCCGCCGCTGCAGTTCCAAGCCGACCACCTGGAAAGCTTGGATCGCATTTTTAAAATCACGGCGGCTCCGCAAGACACGTCTTATCGAATACGAGCCGAATTGACCTCCCTTGCCGGTAAAATGCTGATCCACTACGCGCACAACCCTTGGGAACCCCGGTTCCGTTTCGCTCTGGACGCCCTGGTAGACCTGGCCCGAAGTACGGGAAATCTGACCTGGCACGGCTTGGAGCAGGTGCCCGCGCTCGCCTCACCGCATGTCTACGAACGCTTCGAACCCTTGCTGGAGGAACAGATCGAGGCCGAGAATTTTCATACCCTGTTCGCGGTAACCAGAATGATGAGGCGTCACCTACCTCGCCTGGAACGCCTGCAAGCCCTGTTGGCCCGGGTTGTTCTGATGGGCAACGGCTCAGCCAGGCAGGCGGCGGAACTGTGGCTGAAACCGGGTCACACCCGCGACACCCGCGTCACTGAACTGCTGGCTTGGGATGAAAGCGCGGTTGAGCTGCCCACGGTCTTCCGCCACCTTCACCGTAAACGGCAGATCCTGCTGGAACCCTTCCTGCGCGGTAAGGAAATCCAGGGGCGGTTTCGGCGTCGCAAGGGTGTGTTCAGACTGCCCGTCACCAACGGCTTCCAACGCTGGCTGCCCCGGCAACAACGCATCTACGCGCGCTTCCTTGACACGGTTATCTACAATCCCTCGGCCTCTGCCCACCAAAGGAACGCGGCCGTTCACACAAAAGCCGCGTTACCTCTAATCCGCGCCCGGGAAATGGGTAGACTTACCGAAAGCGGCGATCCCGTCTTGATCGAGGCATCCCTGCGCGCCTTATCTCATGTGGACCGTGTGGATGAAAGCCTGCCGATCCTCATGGAACATCTACAAGGCGACAATGCGCGCATTGCCATGTATGCGATCCCACGCTGTACCCGGTTCCTCAATCGGAACCGCCTGACCGCAATTTTGGACCAACTCCTCAGACGAGACCCATTGAAGGTAACCGTTCGCAAGGAGGCATTGCGGCTGCTGGGTTCCATCCCAAGCCTGGAGACTTTGGCACTGCTGGAGAGAGAGGCGGTTCGGCCCGATAATGGTCGCGATATCCGCATTGCCTTGGGACATGCCGCCCGAAGTCTGGCCGGCATGGAAGGCGCCTGGCCCCTGTTGGAGCGCCTGGCCTCGGACCCCGATCCCCAAGTGGTGCGGTCCTTGACCCTAAGCTCAGGAAAAAACATGGCCGCGCCCCAACGGACCCGCTACGCTCGCCTGCTGTTATCCCTGGTGGACCACGAGGATACCGCCGTGCGCCGAGGCGTATTGTATGCCCTGCGACGATTCGCCGGGGGACTCAGTGAGGAGGTGGTGCCGGTCCTGGCTAAACGGGTCGCGGTGCTGAACAACACTCCCGAGTGGGACCAGACCTTGGATACACTGATCTTCTTCCTGTCCGGCGAAGGCATTATCAGACCGTTTGTGGACGCGGTTCGTTCACTGGTGCGCAAACCCCTGATCGATGAGTACAATGCCCGGGAGGAACGCGATGTCCCCGCTCGCCAACGCCTGGCCAGGTTATGTCGTCGCCTTGTATCCCTGGACTGGGAGGATCGCCGCGCCCTGGCTTCCCTACTCCACGAGGTGGCCGGTGAGTTGGACGAAGACCCCACCCTGGCTCATGAATCCGTTCGCCTGCAACTGGCCGCCGCGGACCCGCGTGATATCGACACCTTCACCGCGACCCTGTTAAGCATTGCCGACGCCTGCGCGGTGCGACCCACACTGTACTACCCGGCCGAATCCCTACTGGTGCGCCTCCTCCGCGAAACACCCACCGACCTGCCCGACCGCTTCCTTGCCTTATTCGACGCACTGGCCGGCGACGAAAATGCCTGGAGCACCCGCCTGGCCACGGTCATCCTTCGTTGCTTCGGCCCCCGGACCCGCTGGAGCCGCCCGTTCGCGCAGCGCCTGCGTTACCTGCGTAACCACGGCGACCCGGATGTCCGAGCAACAGCCCTGGACATTCACACCGCCGACGAAGCCCTGCCGGCCACTCAACTGGACCCGGGCTTCAGACTGGTCAGCTGAAGTAACCGGCGCACCCGGCAAACCGGCCTACCGGGTAGATCGCCCGACCCCGCAACGAGCCCAAACCTTCCCGACGGCACAGAATCAGGCTCGACAATGCGCCCAAAACAAAATGGCACAACCTCATGGACTCGTTGCAAGCCCCCGACCGGCAAAGGGAAAACCAAACCGGAACACGAGCCCCCAAAGCACACCCAAAAGCATTGTCAAAGCCGACGACAGGCCGAGAAATGTAAAAAGTGACCCCCGGCCGAAAAAAAAACCCGGACGTTCCGCGATTCGTCTGGAGATATATATAGTAGAGACCCTTTTCCAATAAGAAAGTCCGGCCGCTTATTAACCGGGTCAATTGCAGGTCATAAATTCATTAGAAACCACCGGTTTGACAAAGCCGGGGGGGGGTCGGCCTTCGAGAAACTTGGCTCTGGTCGGGAACGATTGAAAAAATACAGCCGCAGATCGCGCTGATCTTCACAGATCAAGAAAGAAACCAGACAGACTGCTGCAAACCGTTTTCCGGATCAGTGACGAGTCGCGAGATCCGTGGCTAAAAACTCTAGACCCAACACCTCTTCTTCTCTGTGCCTTCCGTGGCCAAATATGTTTGATTTAAAACGCTTAATCAATTGTGTCCGGGCGATGTCGCTGAGTTGTGGCATCAGTAAATTGTTGAATTTCATGACATGCGATTGCCCTGACTGATTAACACTCAAAGAAAGGAGCATGAAATGAGTACCATCCCCATCCGCAACGACTACCAAAGAGAAAGGGTCATGGAGACCATCCTCCAAACAATAGAATCCAAACGAGATATCAGAAACCTCATCCGAGGCGCCACCCGTAAAAAGCTAAGCAAGCTGCATCCGGACTTCCGCCGAGCCTGGCGGACCGTCACCGGCGCCACGGCCGAACGACAGAACCTGGTGCAAACCCGCGACGAACTGGTGGGCGAACTGGATATGTTCGTACGCCACTTCCGCAACTGCTTGAACTGGCGAACGGACCGCATGAACCATGGCCGCATGATCATGCGCACCTACCTGCCGATGGGCGACATCCGCCCAAACCTCACGGTTCCGCGAGACATGGTCAAACTGGCGGAATTCCTGGTAGAAGGCGAGAAAATCGCAACAGCCCAAGGCTTCCCACCCATGACCAACCCAAGCGCGGCCGAGTTGGCCGAACGCATCCAACCGGCCAAATCAGCGGTCCTGGCCGTAGAAACCGCCGACCTGAACCACATGGAAGCCCAAGAGGACCTGCGCGTTTACCGAGCCGAGGCGGACACGCTGCTCCGCACCATAGCCAGGGAAATCCAAATCGAACTGGGCGACAAACCGGAAAGCTACGTCCGCCGAATCCTACGCCGCCTGGGCTACAAATTCACCACCCCGGACGAGGCGTCGGAGAAAGCCGAGAAACCACAAAAAACCAAGGAGAAAGAACCCGGAATAACCCCAAACGTCCCCATACCGACGCCGGCAGAATCAAAGCAAACGACGATACCAAAAGAAGCCCCACCACCAACCGACACAACCGATAACCCCACCATCCGAGGCCGACCATCGGAGCGGAATTGTAAACACCCGCCCAAACATAGTGAGGACACCGACCTCTTCGATGTACCGGACCGGCCTGCCGAATATATTGCTTAAGTATGCCCCGGACCTGAAGATTCGATCTGCATGAAGGATGATCACCGTTTAACGGATGGCACCAAGCCGCGCTGACGACCTTTTAACGGATGGCATTAGGCCGCGCGACGACCGTTTTCCCTTCAATCAAGTGCCGTACCCACCAAGTAGGCGAGCACGGCACCGCTAGCCACACAAATCAAAAGACTTGCGGGAAGCTGTTGACAGGACTACATTAGCCCTATCATCCTGGCTATCTCAAGTAGCCGGAGATGAATTCCCAACATGAACTTTCCTTTCAGTTGAAGTTAGACGGACGGGGTCTTGAACACCCCGCTTCCGCCACCTCGTCGATGAGCGAGGCCCACCCGGTACCCCTCTCTTACCACACCCAACCAGGAATTTCGATATCGCTGCGCTGCCCAGCGACACAGCTCCCCAGACATCGTTTTCGAGGCATCCACCGAGTTAGTGACCTTGGGAGAACTTGGGGTGATCAGGGAGAGGAGGTTTTCCCAAAATAAGTTTGGGTTTTCTGCCCCTTGTCGGTGGGCAGGGCAAATCCTTCTCTCGGTTTCCTGTTGCGAGAAATATTGTCCGTGAGAACGTGGAAAAGGTCTCGGAGAGCGGCTCCAGGCAAACGCGCGATCGGCCCGCCTACCCATGCTCGCCGGGTTTGTTACCCAATGCCCTGGCAAGCGTGCCAGTTGGGTGGCCGGGGCATGGGGCAGACCGTGGGGAGCGGGCAGAAACTTGATCCATGCCTGATAGTTGCCCGGTGAGGTCTCGATCACGGCGGCGGGGGGGAGGCCGTCTTGCTTCAGGGTCCCAAGCGCGTCTCTTGCGAGGTCGTCGGGAAGGATCAGCCCATGGGGGCCGGCCGGACGTATATAGATGTGGTGGCCGCGGGCATTGACATGCTTGAGCAGGGAGAGGGCCGAGAGTAGGTTCGCCGGCTTGAAGACGGTCTGCCGGAAGGAGCCGGTGCGTTCATGGCGCCAACCGATCTCAAAGACGCCGCAGTCCATCGCGCCCAATTGTCGTAGGACTGCCCGGAAAGTCCGGTCCGATGCGGCTTACCGCCGTTCCACGGTCTTCGGCCGCGACGGCACCACCGAAGTAAAACCGGACGGCTTCAATCACGACGGCGCCCGCTTCCAACATTTAAATCTTTCAATTACATTTTCTTCATCAAAATCCCTCCAGATCGAATTTCGTGCATCGAGGGGCGCAACGCCCCTCTTTCCGCCCCACTGCCACTCACAGACACCGGGGGTCACAAGTATTTTCAGCAGCATCACGCGTGTAGATCACGCAAGTATTGCATGATAAAATTGTACGCCAGTCGGGGAACAATTCGCCGCCCTTGACTTTCGCGGTTGTCATAAAACTCTTCACATTTAAATCTTTCAATTGCATTTTCTTCATCAGAAGCCCTCCGGTTCGGATTTTGGAATGCTCCCCTGGATTTTGTGGTTCCATGGGTTGCTTCTTTCTAGCACGCAGTTCCAGGTGTGTAAACCCTGAAATTATGTTTTCCAGCAAAAGCAACTAATTCCATATTGAACAGGAAATTACTGTATTGTTCTATCTTCCACCCTGGGCATGCACGCTTCCAACGTGCATTTCCCTTATTCAGGTTTAATCCGAACCCACCCACCATCGTTTCGAATCTCCACCGAGAATGATTTCATCGCTTTGAACATGGCGCCGCTCATTCCATCATCAGTTGCTGCCAAATCCGCATCCCAACCACTCGCCTCAAGCTATTTCTGAACTTGCTCAAGAGTCGGCTTCGCGTAGAAAGATTCAAAAACCATACTCTGATCATCGAAAGAGAGTAGCAAATCCCAGCCCGCAACATTGTCAAAAACGGCCGATTTCTTATGGGGCCGGGCTGAGACAAATTTTTCCTGGTTATGCCCGCAACCGATGTGGTGGAAACGATTGGCATGCCAAGGATCTCCCGGACGAAG
>JASJCB010000337.1 GCA_030066195.1 Acidobacteriota bacterium | reverse complement strand
GCGAACAAAGCCTCACCTTGCTTATAAGCAGGGTCATCATTCAGGCCGGCTGTCGGTTCCTTACCCAGGTCGAGCCACGTGAGGTTTGTTCACGCTACTCTGTATCTAACCCGGGCTTTTTGAGAAGTTACAAGATGTTTTGTTCTTCCCGGGAAGAAGCGAAGATCTTATGCAAAATGTTCGTGTCTTCCCGGGCAGAATCGAGTATCGAAAGCCCTATCCTCGGGTTTTCCCGGGTAGAATTGATTCAGTCCGGTGTTGTCAACGGTTCATGTTTGATTTTGGCGGAGCCCTGGACTCTGTCTCCGGCTAAGCCTTTGGAACGGCCGCGATGGGGTTTGCCGGGACTTGCCGCTCGATTCATGGTAAAAACAAGGAGAGTTGGAGGGGCGATGATCACGGAAACGGTTTTACAGGTAGGTGACCCGCGATTGCGCATCGAGTGCGCCACGGTGGATAACATCGCCGATCCGGTCTTTCAGGAGGAGAACAGGCGGTTGCACCGGGCGCTGGCCGAGTTCCGCGAGAGTCACGGTTTCGGGCGCGCGATTGCGGCGCCGCAGATCGGTATTCCCAAACGACTGATCGCCATGAACCTGGGCGAGGGTTCATTTTCGGTGATCAACCCGCGTATCCTGGAACTCTCGGAGGAAACCATGACGCTTTGGGACGACTGCATGAGTTTCCCCTGGCTATTGGTCCGCGTCCGTAGGCATCGCCACATTACGGTAGCCTTCCAGGACGAAAAAGGCGAGCACCATGAATGGCGACAGATGGACCCGACGCATTCCGAGTTGTTCCAGCACGAGATGGATCATTTAGACGGCGTCCTGGCTTTGGACCGCGCCATTGACCGCAACGCCCTGGTCAGCCGGGCGGTATTCGAAGCCGACCCCGATACGTTCAAAAGCCAGGTAGATTTCGGTTCGGTCTACGGTTGAGGTTCAAGGTTTCTTCAATTGCTTGTACTTTTTGCGAACTGCCGCCGGTAGCTTTTCTTGTTCCAGGAAGGTTTCTACGGTTTCCGCATCCAACGCGGGCGGGTCGGACCAGATCGCGCTGACCTTCAGAGACCTGGACAAGGTGAATCCCGTCTCCACGATCTGCGTCCGTCCGTGTACAATCCATTTGGACTTTGAAACCTATGAAGCCTATCTTTTGGGTAGAACCTGTACGAAACTGTTCCGGCTTGTCCAGCTTAGGAATGTTCGGCCTGTTTTGCTTCGCCGGTTGGTTTCGCCAAACTTGCCTTGACGATTTCCAGGACCAGTTCCCGCTCCCTGGTCGATGATTGCCAGGCCAGGCCGGTAATGGCCGCCAGCACCACGGACTCCGCCGGATGGGTGGTGATAAAGTCGCGGGCGGAATCGATGACCCCTCGATCGATGATCGGCGGCACGGCGGCCGGTGTTGCGCTCTTTCTGGACGAGAGCCATTTGCCAAGACCCGCAATCAGCAAGGCCGTCGCCAGAAGCACCCCGGCGCAGGCCAGGGCGGCTATGGGCGGCGAGGTGCGCGTTTCAAAGAAAAAGTACAGCGCCAGAATGAGAAATCCCATGGCCAGGAAGATGGTCAGGACGGCGAGTAGGGTTACAATCAGTTGGACGGCCCCTTTTTTGATACCTTCTTCGAGGCTACTCACCAAAAGGGTGCGCAGGGATGGACGCGCCTGACTCATGACTCCGATCCTCCGAACAGTTTGCCCAGCAACATGCCCAGGAGCAACGCGATCAAGACGCTCAGCAGCGGGCGCTTCTCGATGGTTTCCCCAATCTTCTCGACTTCTTCCAAGGCTTTCTTGCCGTCGTTCCGCGAACGCTCCAAAAAAGCGGTCAACTCGTCGAAAAGCTTGTTTGTTTTTTCTTCCGTCTGCTCCTTATCGCCGGCCGGCGGCTCCTGTTTGAGGCGCTCCAGTTCCTCACTGAGACGAGCGATTTCCTTCTGAAGCGCGGCCAGTTCGGCATTTCGATCGGGGGTGGGTTCGTTCATTCTGTCTCCTCGCTTTTTTCTAGGGGTTTCCAGTCATCTTCCGCCGGTCCCAGGAACAGCACGACCCAACGGGTTTCCTCGTTGCCCAGCAGGGCCATTTTGATGGTCATGGTCAGCGGCACCGACAGAAACATGCCCACGGGGCCCAAGACCCAGCCCCAGAAAATCAGCGACAATACCACTACCAGGGGGGTCAAGCCCACCCCTTTCCCCATGTATTTGGGCTCGATGACGTTCCCCATCAGTAGATTAACCAGGATATAGCCCAATGCGGCCAATAGCGCCGAGCCCAGGCCCAGTTGAACCAAAGCCAGCAAAACCGCGGGGACGGCGGCAAGTACGGAGCCGATATTGGGCACGAAATTCAGTCCGAACGCCAGCAGGGCCCAGAGCAGGGCATTGTCGACGCCCAAAACCCAAAGCCAGATGCCGACTATGGCGCCGGTCATGAAACTGACGATGGTCTTGATGACGATGTATTTTTCCAAACTTTGGGTGAATTCATGGAGACGAGCCCTGCGTTTGTTTTTATCACCGGGAAGGGCGTCGATCTTCTTGGGCAGGCCGGTCACTTCCAGAAGCATGAAGACGGCGATCAGCAAAATGATGAAGACATTGCTCAAGGCCCCGCCCAAACCGGAAAGCAAGGTGCCCGCGAATCTGACGGCCGCCCCGGGATCGAGGTACTTGCTGAGCGTGGCCTGGTTGGTGTCGATGCCCCGTGCTTCCAGCCAGGTGACCGCATCGGCGATCAATGTGTCGAAGCGCTCGCGGTAACCGGGCAGGCTTTCGCTGAAATCCTCGATGGCCGAACCCAGGAAGGCGATGGCCGCCAGTCCCAGGGAAACCGCACCCACCACCACGATCATCAGGGCCAGGGGTTTGGGAACGCCTTTCTCCCGCAGCCAGAACAACGGCGGCGAGCAGATCATGGCCACAAAAACGGCCAACAGGAACGGCACCAGCAGCGCCTCGGCCGCTCGAATGCCCGCGATCACCACCACCAGGGGGGCGCCGCTCAGCAGGAGCACCGTGACTTTGGGCAGAGGCGGAACCGACGACCTACTCACGCTTGTCCCCCAGGGCGCCGGATCTACTAACAGCGCGTAGGAGGCGGATGCCGAGGATGAAGCTGAGCAGGCAACCGATGGAACCGGGGATCGAAACATCCCGGTACAAGGGCGGAATGTGGGCGCTCAACATTTGAGAGGAACCCAGGAACAGAGCCGCGCTGATGATGCCGTAGATGACCCGGTTGGCCATGGCGTCCAGGTGACGGTGCCACAGATTCACCTCGAAGGTGCCGGCGCGAACCCGATCGATCAACTCGCGCAGGTCGACCGGCAGGGTGTGAAACAGTTGGTCCCAGTTCTGGTAAAGCTTTTGAAGGCGGCGCTTGATGCGATGGGGCGAAAAACGCCGCTTCATGGCCCGGGAATAGTAGGGCTTCATCAACTCCATCAGGTTGAAGCTTCGGTCCAACTTGCGCGAGGTTCCCTCCAACATGACCAGCGCCTTCAACAACATGGAGACCGACGGCGGCAAGATGATGTGATAGTTGCGGATGATGTCCATCAACCCGGAAACCGCGCCGCTCAGGTCGAAATTTTCGAGGGACTGGCTGAGGTATTCGGCTACGAACTCATCGATATCGGCGCTCAAGGCCTTGCGGTCGATATCCGGCGGCAGCGTGCCGATGCGCAGTACGAAGCCGGTCAGTTCGTCGGCGTCTTTTTCCAGGGCGGCCAGCAACATGCCTTCCACGTCTTCACGCGTATGGTTGTCGATGCGGGCCACCATGCCGCAATCCAAAATGCCGATCTTGCCGCTCTCCAGAACCCAGATATTGCCGGGGTGGGGATCGGCGTGGAAGAAGCGGTCGCGAAACACCATTTCCAGGAAGATATTGGCGCCCTGTTGGGTGGTTTGCCGCGTATCGATACCTTGTTCCAGCAACTTCTCCTGGCGGTCGATGCTGGTTCCCTTCAACATTTCCATGGTCAAGACGCGCCTGCCGGAGTATTCCGGGTAGGAGATCGGAAAATGGACGGTTTCATCGCGGGCGAAGTTCTGCGCGAACAGGTCCAGGCTGCGGCGTTCCCGTTCAAAATCCAACTCGCGCAGAAGATTGCGCCGGAACTCGGCAGCGGTAGCCTGGGGTTGATAGACGCGCAGGGCCGGATTGTAGTGCTCGGCCATTTCGGCCAGGACCATGAGAATCTCCAGGTCTTTGGTGATGACCTCCTCGATGCCCGCGTGCTGTACCTTGACGACTACCGGCGTACCGTCGTCCAGGACCGCCTTGTGCACCTGGCCGATGGAAGCCGAGGCCATCGGCTGCTCGTCGAATTCCCGGAAAACCTCTTCCGGCGGTTTTCCTATTTCCCGTTCGAAGGTCGCCCTCACGTCCTCCGGTGAGTCGGGAGGTGTTTTGCTTTGCAGCAGGGTCAGTTCATCGGCCAGGCCCGGACCCACCAGATCCGGCCTGGTGCTGAGGATCTGGCCCAGCTTGATGAAGGTGGGTCCCAACTCCGTCAAGGCCAGCCGGATTCGCTGATCTTTGGTGAGTTGTTGGTCGGCCTTGACCAGGCGCTGGAGCAGGGCTTTGAAAAAATCGGGGTCATTATTGCCGGCCCAGTTGGCAAACCCATACTTCCCCAAAATGGTCAGAATTTGGGTAAACCGCTTGGTATTGCGGGTAAATTGCGGAAGTGCTGTCAGTTGTTTCAATGAATTACCTCACGGGCCGGAAGGATAAAGCGGATGCTCGATCTTTTTGAGTACTTCTCATCCTACACCTGTCTCCGAACAGAAAACATTGGACCAAGGTCTTATAGCCCGCTTGAGGTATTTGGCCTAGGATGTCGTCAAAGCGTGTGGGAGGAAATTAGGATGGGACGTCATTTAAGGCTGATTCTCCACGGCAAGGCGGCAGGTGTTCCCGAAATACGTCAGGCGGTGGATGCGGTGCGCCGCCGCGATCATCGACTGGAGGTCCGCGTCACCTGGGAAGCGGGCGACGCCGTGCGGTTTGCCCGGGAGGCGGCGGCCGACGGAGTGGATACCGTGATCGCGGGCGGCGGCGACGGTACCCTGAACGAGGTGGTCTCCGGCGTGGTTGACGGCTCGGGCCCCCCGAATTGTTCTTTCGGCCTGTTGCCCCTGGGCACCGCCAATGATTTCGCTCGGGCCTGCGGCATTCCCGTGGAAAATCCAGAGGCGGCGCTCCTGCTTGCCGCCGAGGAACAAGCCCGGCCCGTCGATCTGGCCGATATCGGCGGACGTGTTTTTCTCAATGTGGCCACGGGCGGGTTCGGCACCAGGGTGACCGTGGAAACGCCGCCGGAAATGAAAAAATGGTTGAAAGGCGTGTCCTACCTGTTAACCGGGGTAGGCAAACTATTCGAGTTCCAGCCCGAAGAGGGCCGCTTGCAGGGCCCGGACTTCGAATGGGAGGGCATGTTTCTGGCGCTTGCCGTGGGCAACGGGCGCCAGGCGGGCGGCGGCATTCAACTCTGCCCGGAGGCCCTGCTGGATGACGGTCTGCTGGATGTGATGATCCTGCCGGAAATCCCGCAAACCCGCCATATGGAGGTCTTGAAGCGCCTGGCTGTCGAGGGATTGACCGCCTTGGAGGCCGAGTTGGTTCACGCCCGCCTGCCCTGGGTCGACCTCATCGCACCCAAGGGCATGCATTTGAACCTGGACGGCGAACCGACCCTAGGCAGCCGCTTCCACTTTGAAGCGCGCAAGCACTGGTTGCGCTTCCACTTGCCGCCCGATGCCCCTGTTCTGACATCCGACCCGGCATAGTCGGCACCTCGTTCGTGACTCATTTTTCCACGATCGCGGAAAAAATTCCCGAGTGATGTCCCATGGCGAGCACACAATGAAAAGGGGCCCGAAAAACGGGCCCCCGGAATTTTGAGTGTATTGGTTTAAGGCTTATTGAATATCTTCCGTCAGCGTCAAGCCGGAGAAGGTGTTGTAGGCGCGGATGCCGTAGTGCCAGGTTCCGGCGGTAGGATTGTTGATGGTGCAGGTCTCTTCGTTGCCCCACTTGTAGGGACGGCAGTCATAAGAGGAAGTGGTGGGCTGGGAGCCGTAGCGAACGTAGAGGTCGGCATCGCCGGAGCCGCCGCTGATGGCAACTTCCAGGGATGTGGCGCAAGCGTCAACCGTACCGGTGTAGCGCAGCCAGCTGCCGCTGTTGGCGCTCAGGTTACTCAAGGAGTCGGAGCCGCCGCAGGTGCCGCCGCCACCGCCGGTAACCGTTGCGGTCACGCTGAGGCCGGTGAAGGCGGCGTAGGCGCGGATGCCGATATACCAACGGTCTGCCGCGGGATTGGAGAACTGGCAGGACTCGTTGTTGCCGTTCAGGTAGGGACGGCAGTCGTAGGTGCTGGTGGTGGGCTGAGAACCGCGACGAACGTAGAGGTCAGCATCGCCGGTACCGCCGCTGATGGTAACGGTCAAGTCGGAAGCGTTGGCCGGTACGTCGATGTAGAACTGGAGCATGGTGCCGGTGCCGGTGTCTGCAACGGACTCGGCAACGCCGCTGGTCAACGCGCCGCCGGTGCTGCCGCCGCCGCCACCGCCGGAGCCTCCGCCGGTAGCATTGGCCAGATCGATACGGTACTTGCCGGAGTCACCGGTTACGGAAACGCCGGTGCTTGCCAGGTGGGAAACCACACCGCTCTTGTTACCCGCGTAGCTACTGTCATAAGAGATCAACTGGGCAAACATGCCCGCCGCCGCGGGACAGGCCGAGCTGGTGCCGCCGAGAGCAAAGGTACCGCCGCCGCACCGGGCGCAGATCACTTCCTCGGAGGGTGCATAAAGGTCCACTTGAGGGCTCTTGTTGGAATAACAGGTGCGCTCGTCGGCCAGTCGGTTGCTGTCGCTGCAGTAGGCCGGCGGGAAGGGGCTGTAGGCCGCCCCGTTTTCGTCCCATACGGAACCGATAGCAATCACGTTGCTGGAGCAGGCGGGGGAAGCGATGGAACTGGTCCAGCCGTCGTTACCGGTAGCCGCGGCGACCAGGATGCCGTTGCTCAGCGCGGTGCCGGCTGCCGAGTGTATCAGGCCCGTATTACAGGTTCCGCTGTACTGTCCGCCGCCAAGCGACATGTTGATGACTTTGATGGGGTTACCGCCGTTGGCGCCGTTTTTGTTGGTGACGCACCAGTTGATGGCGTTGGCAATGACCGAGTCGTAGGCATTGGGAAAGACCACCAGGGTGTACAGGTGCGCGGAGGGCGCATAGCGGCGCACGATGGACGCGGTGCCCGTACCGTGGTAGCAGTCGTTGAAATTTTGAGAGTGGATCGAGTTGTTGTTGCTGGAATAGTTATATCCGCCGTAGACGACACCGTTGGGCAGGCTGGTGCTGCCGCCCAATTCGGAATGCAGCAGATCGAAATTCGAATCGATAACGGCGACGCCGGTGCCCTGGCCGCCGTAACCGGCAGCGGCAACCGTATCGGAGCCGGTCATCTGACGACCTTCCACGGTGAAGAGTTTGTTCAGTTTGTCATATTCCAGAGAAACAACGTCGGGGCGCTCGGCCAGACGGTTCAAGGTCCCCATGTCGTGCACGTAGCCGGCCACGGCATACTGGTAGTCCAACAGGACTTCAGGCTGGAAACCGATGCGCGTGCCGCGCTTGCGGGGCAGGCCCTCGTCCAGCATGTCCAAATCACGTAGATCGGCCATGAATTTATTCTGCGCCTTTAATACCGAGGCGGCAACCGTATCCATGACAATGGTGGTGCGTTCGTTTACATCGTCCTTATCCTCGAGATGCACGATGACTCGCACACCCTCACGGTTGTCTTGTTTGGCCATTTTGCCCGAGAAGGCATCCAAGATCCGGGTATCGATTTTTTCAGTGTTTTGGGCGGTAGCAAAGGTGAAGCACAGACAGACCAATGCCATTGCAAATACATTGCGAAGTAAACGCATAAATTATCCTCCTGGTTGAGTTGAAAGCAGAAAACACCGACAATGAATGTACGTGAATTTCATTCTCCGATTTTAAAAAGGAGTCGGTATCTCAAAGTGGTTCCGAGAAAACGGAACCAATCGGCGTTTATTGACGCATCGAAGCATGGATTTCCGTTAAGACTTTCCAAGACTAGGCTGAGGTAGTGCCTCCTGTCAACCATTGTTTTGAATTCCTGCTCACTTCTCGGTGAGATGGATCACACTCCGGCTCTGTCAAAGATTCGCTTTCAGCCCATCAGTTCGCTGTTCCTGCGAGAATGTCCGGTCCTTCTTCGAGGAACGAGCGAACCCGCTCCCGTTGTGTGACTGGAAGCCGGGAAATCTCCCGGCTCCAAAATCAACTTGCGGCTTGTAGGTTGCTGAGGCGGTCCAATTCTTCGACCATGCTTTCATAGGTTGCTACATCCAGCACCACGGCGGCGCTGTAGCCGCGTTTGGTAATCACCATAGCGCGTTTGGTTTCCTGCACGTGATTGATGGCGGCAGCCGCGTTGGCTCGAAAGTCCGACAAGGGTTTGATGTCTTGATTCAGCTTGATGCGATTCACATTCCACCTCCGGGTGGGATCGATTCGGTAGCGGGAGGGCGTACCATTAAACGAATCGAAATCCGTTCCCTCTGCGGGTCACCTTTTTTCAGCGAATCGCCACGTATTGATAGATAACCACCTTCTCACTGTCGAAAACCGAAATCATGGCGGCATTGGGGTCGGATGAAACCGCATCGGTCACCGTGGGTTTCGTCAGGCCCAGTGCCGCCATGATTTCGGTTTTCGACAGTGAGAAGGTGGTTATCTATCAATACGTGGCGATTCGCTGAAAAAAGGTGACCCGCAGAGGGAACGGATT
>JASJCB010000165.1 GCA_030066195.1 Acidobacteriota bacterium | reverse complement strand
GTGCCGGAACTGCCCTGGGATCACCGATGTGGCCGAGGGCGGATGCCGCACTTCCCCGGGTTATCGGGTCAGGCTCAGCCTTGGGATCTAGGGTTTGAATAAGTGCTGGAACCGCCTTGGGCTTGCGGACGCGGCCAAGAGCGGAGGCCGCACTTCCCCGCACTTCTGAGCCGGGCTCAGCCTTGGCGTCAAGGGCTTGAATGAGCGCTGGAACCGCCTTGGGAACACCGATGCGGCCGAGGGCGGATGCCGCACTTCCCCGGGTTATCGGGTCAGGCTCAGCCTTGGGATCTAGGGCTTGAATAAGCACCGGAACCGCCTTGGGATCACCGATTCGGCCGAGGGCGGATGCGGCACTTCCCCGCACGGTTGAGTCAGGCTCCACGCTCGAATCAAGGACATGGATGAGCGTCGGAACCACACCGGGATCGCCGATCCGGCCCAATGCAGTTGCAGCACTTCCCCGCACGGCGGAGTCTGGATCTTGCAATTGATCGAGTAAATAATTTTGATATTTAACCTTGCCCGTTCGGCCGATCAATCCGTTTAACTTTCGGCGAAACCAGCTATCTGAGGCATTTTTGTCCGAGTCTATCAACTCTCCAATTAGAAAATCATCAATACGGCTGTCAAGTTGCCTAAATGCCTGTCTAGCCCAATGCTTATTCTCATAGGCCAAAAGGGAACGCACCAATCGTTCCGCCTTGGTTTCGTCACTCCCGACAGAGTCCTGGTCAAACAAGGGTTCCAGTCTTTTTTTATACCGCTTGACTGCCTGCCAATCGCCCAGAACTCGGGCACAATCTAAAAGTAGAAAAGGGGTGTCCTCATTATCAGGATCGATATATTCCGCTTTTTTAAAGGCTTGCATTGCCTCCTCCAATCGACAGAGGGCTATTTGTAGAAACAAACCCTTCTCATTCCAGTAATCGACATCGGAACGGTAATCACGGTCCAAAGCTTCCAGTTCGTTCAGAATCTCCGCATCATCCAAATAGTCCAGGGTTTCGCTCAAACGCATGAAGACACGGCGGTAATGTTCGTCCCCTTCCGAAACAGCCTCGATATAACTCAGGTAGGCTTCCGCATTTTCACGACGTCGGTCGTCTTCATATCCTTCTCGAAACTCATCCAGGAGTTCGGTATAAACGGCGTCCCGCTCCTGCTCGGTGGCGTACCAGTTCTTGAAGAATTCAAACAAATAGAAGATCTGCCCCCGGGCGGCTCGGGAACGGCTCATGCGCAACCAGATGCGGAAAAAGCGCTCGGGTATGATGTAGGCATTTTTCCTTCCTCCGGTATCACGTCGTTGTACATATCCCGCCTCTTCCAAACGTGATAAGAGTTTTCTTACCGAGCCTTCCGATACCCTGGCCAACGCGCCAAGTTCCTTGGGGCTTTCGCCTTCCGGCAGCAGTGCAAGACTTTCCAACAGCTTGGCTTCCTGGGCCGGTAGATCGTTCATGCGTTCCTGGTACAAGGGCGTCATGCGATCCAGCAGCTTCTTCAACTCGGCCGTGGTGTCGGCCACGTTATAGTTAACGATCAACTCATACAAAACCACGGTGAGGCGTGGGTTGCCGCCCGTGAAGTAATGCAAAGCGTGCAGCCTGGATTGGAATTGTTGCAGCTTTTCTTCAAATGCTCCTTCGCCGCGAAGCTCGGCCAGGTTCCGGAGCATGGTTTCCTGCTGCGCTAAAGTCAATTCTTCCAATGGGTAGGTGTTGAAGAAGTCCAAGAAGGGTTTTTTGGGGTTGGTGATACCCGCCGGATAGGTGCAGGAAGAACAGAGTGTCAGCAGCCAGGGTTCCTCGGTGAGCGTTTTGCGCCATAGCTTGATGTCGTCTGCGGGCAGGCGCTTATCCAGCAAGCGGTCCAGGTTTTCTAACAGTAACAGCAGGCTGAAACCCTTTTGCTCGTGGAGTGAGCGAATCATCTCCAGCGATTCGGAGCAGGTGGTGTCGTTATCGGCAAAGCGCAGGCGCTCATAGGCTTCCGCGATGGCTCGATCTCCGTGTTTCTCGGCAAGCGCGTCCAATACTTCCAACCAAAGATCGGCCAGGGTGGTGATGCGGTAGTTCTCCTCCGGTAATAAGATGACTTCCCAACGTCGGTTCAGAATAGGGTCGTGCTCAATCCGATAGCGTACGACTTCCAGCAGGGTTGATTTGCCGATGCCGCGCGGGCCGATCAGGAGATAGTGCTGAAACGGGTTGGCTTCGTCGCTTTGAGTAAGTCCTTGGAGATATTCGTCCAAGAAATCGTCGCGGGCTACCAAAATACGGTTTAGATCCTCGGGATGGGTTTCCTGGGGGCGGAAGTAGTGGAATTCGGCAATCATTCAACGGGCTCCAGGTGAAAGTGGCGAACCCACCAATAACGAAAGACGGGGTCTCGGAAAACGTAGCCCTTTTCCTCCTCGATCAGGTAGTATTCGTGTTCCATCCGATCCAGCAGGCGGCTTAGCAAGCGCCCGGCCTTGTCAGGCCCCAGTTCAGCTCTTTTCTTTTGGTATATTCCTTTCAATGCACGCATCGGTTTAGGTGTTCGACTCACGGCCAGATGGTTCAAGATGGCAAAGGCCGGCTCGATGTCGTTCCCATAATGTTCATTGATGCGATCCATTTGATGGTACATGGAGTTTTGCCGGTTTTTGAGGAAGGTTCCCTTGAAAATGCGAATTGCCTCGGCCGCTGTGAATGCCTTTTTGTGCCGAAAGAAATCATGTACGAAACGGGCAAGGGTAAAAGGGTACGTGGGTACGAAGCGTTCGATGAGGGCTTCCATGATTTCCGGGGAAATGGGACTGCCCTTGGCCGAGAAGGTTCGCTTCAGGTATTCGCGAGTTGTAGGCTCATCATAAGTGGGTACCGTTTCCAGGTGAAGGTCGTTGAGGTGTTCATCAATCCCCAGACTTTCCAAGGTATAACCGAAATGGACCGAACTGGCCAAAAGGAACATCGCCCGGCATTCTGAAGACAAGCGAACCTCGCGAAACCATCCCAGGAATTTGGTAGCTTCTTCAGGGTCCTTGTCGTGCAGGGCTTGCACGAAATCGGCAATCTCATCGATCATAATCAGGGGTCGAGGTTCTTGAATGCAAAGCAGGCGTTCGACCACGGAACCATTGATCCATGAGCTTGTTTCAATTTGGGTGAGGACGATTTCCGCTTCACCGACCCTGACATGATCGACCTGCTTCCGCAAGGTTCCCAAGAAGCGCTTGCTTTTATACCCCCATTTTTCGAGAGTACGGCAAAGCCCTGGCGCCTTATGGCATTTATCGATAAGGTCGACAAAAAAGGCATCCACCGTTTTACAGGACTCCACGCTGATGAAAACCGGTTGAAAGGGAGATTGGGGTTGATCCACCATACGCATCATGACACTGGTCTTACCGGAGCGGCGGGGTGCGTCCAGTAAGATATGGTGGTCGGATTCAACAAGTTTCCAAAGTTGCTCTACCAAATCATCGCGGCCAAAAAAGTTGACTCCTCGAACAACGGAGCCGGTAACGGGGGAAACCATGGCAGCACCATCCAATCAGAAGAGTTTGTCATGATAGTCTTTGATCGTGACAAAGCTTTCACGTGACTATATATGATCGTGACAGATTTGTCACGTGACAATTTTGTCACGGTAAACTTTCGAGAGGTGGCTAACCGGGTTTCAGATGGGATAGGACCACCTCAGCAGTTTTTTTGCCGACGACTGCCGCCAGCTGGTCCAGGCCCGCGTCGCGGACGCGTTTTACCGATCCGAAATGGTGCAGCAGTTTGTGGATGCGCTTCGGGCCCAGGCCCGGGATGGCGTCCAGTTCCGAGGTCAGCATGTTCTTCCCTCGCTTCTTGCGGTGGAAGGTGATGCCGAAGCGGTGTGCCTCGTCGCGGATGTGTTGCAGCATGCGCAATGCCGGTTCCTCGTGCGGGATGATGACCGGTTCGTTGTCTCGCGTGCGGTAGACCCACTCCTCGCGCTTGGCCAGGCTGATGAGCGGGTGGTCGGCCAGGCCCAGGTTCTTCAGGGATTTGTGGGCGGCGTGCAGTTGGCCCAGGCCGCCGTCGATCACGATCAGGTCGGGCAGCGGTTCGCCCTCGTCCAGCAGGCGTTTGTAGCGGCGTTGCACTACTTCTTCCATCGAGGCGAAGTCGTTGGGGCCCTCCACCGTCTTGATGTTGAACTTGCGGTAGTTGCTTTTATCCGGTTTACCGTTGTTGAAACTGACCATGGACGCCACGGACAGCGTGCCTTGGGTATTGCTGATGTCGAAGCATTCCATGCGACTGGGCAGGTTGCTCAGTTCCAGGATATCGGCCAGTTGGGTCACACCCGGGTGCACGTCGGCGTCGCGGCGCTGCATTTCCAGGTTGGCGTGGATGGTCTCGCGAGCCATTTCCAGCAGGCGTTTCTTGGTGCCCCGCTGCGGCACCACCACCGACAGCTTGCGGCCCCGGCTGCCCGCGAAGGATTCCGGCAACAAGGCCAGGCCCGCGTCGTTACTGACCACCAGTTCCTCCGGTGGGTCCTCGTGGTTCAGGTAATAGTGGGTCAGCCAGTTGCCCAAGTCCTCGGCAGGATCTTCCTCGTATTCCACCTTGAAATGTTGGCTGCGAACAATATTGCCGTTGCGGATGGCCATGATCAGAATCGCAATCTGCCAGCCCTCCACCAATGAGGTCACCACGTCCATGCGGTCGTAACTCATGCCGGTCACGTTCTGGCGGCGCTGGACCGAGGTCACCAGGCCCAGCAGGTCGCGGAAATAGGCGGCGCGCTCGAAGGCCAGTTCCGCGGCGGCGGCTTTCATCTCGGTAGAAATCTCCTGCACCAGGTCGTCGGTTTTGCCTTCCAGGAACAAGGCGGCCCGTTCCACCCCGGTTGCGTAGGCGGCTTCATCGACCAGGAAATCGCAGGGGGCGTCGCAGCGTTTGATGTGGTATTGCAGGCAGGGCCGGTAACGCCGCGCTCCCAGTTCCAGGTCGCAGCTGCGCACCTTGAAATGCTGGTGGATCAGCTTAATCGACTGCCGGGCCGCGCGCGTGCTGGGGAACGGGCCGAAGTAGCGGCCGCCGCCGGTTTTGCGCCGGGTCAGCACCACGCGGGGGAATTCCTCGGCCGTGATTTTGATATAGGGATAGGTTTTATCGTCGCGCAGCAGGACGTTGAAGACCGGCTTGTTGTTCTTGATGAAACTGTTTTCCAGCAGCAGGGCCTCGCCCTCGGTTTCGGTGACTACGATCTCCAGGTGATGGATCTGCTGCACCAGTTTCCGAATACGCGGTCCATGATCCGATTTCCGGAAGTAGGAACGCACCCTGGCTCTCAGGTTCCGCGCCTTGCCCACGTAGAGCAGTTTGCCCCGTGCGTCGTTGAACAGGTAGACTCCGCTTGACTTGGGCAGTTCGTCCAATTGGTGTTGCAGCCGGTCGTTGACCAACGGCGCCTCCTATTCGGTTTCTGCTGATTGGGAGTCCATTTCGCGCCGGATAGCCGCGAAGATGAAGTCGTCGACGACGTTGTTCTTCTTGCGCAGTTTGACGATGCGTTCGTAGATCTTGAAGGCTTCTTCCTGAAGGTTCAGCGCCAGCAGGATCATGCCGTAGTGGTAGAGGTGGTTCAGGGTTTCGCGCATGGAAATGGCCGATTTCAGCAGGTCCAGTGCTTCTTCCAGGCGGCCCTGTTTGAAATAGACCCAGCCCAGCGCATCCATGACGTTGTGGCGGAAATCCGGCGCGCAGACGCGCAGGGCCTCCTTGGCCAGGGCTTCTGCTTCGCGCAGATTGCGGCCGGTATCGGCGTTGGTCAAGGCCAGGCCGTAGCAGGCCACCGCGCGGCCGTAGCCCTCGGGGAACTCGTTGAGCATGCGACCGGCGACCTCGATAGCGTCGTCATAACGGCCCTGGGCGCGCAGGCATTCCATCTCCATGGTAAAGGCCACGCAGCGCACCGTCTCGGGCACATCCAATTCCAGGATTTTGCCGGCGGCTTTCAGCGATTCGTCGAAGCGGCGCAAGGAGAAGTTCAGTACGCTGAAGGCCGACAGGAACAGGTAGTTGGCGGGATAGCGGCGCAACAGTTGGCGATAGTGGGGCAGGGCCTGTTTCAGCTTGCCTTCCTGGAAGAGGGTGTGGGCCATTTCCAGGGTTTTGGCGCTGTCGCCGTCCAGGGAGGCTTCCACCTCGGGTTCGGGCGGCTCCTCATAACCGGCGGCCTCGCGGAACTCCACGCGGTTGGGGTTCAGTTCCAGGGCGCGGGCAAAACAAGCGCGGGCCTTGCGCGTCCAGCCCCGCTTCAGGTAGGTCATGCCCAGGGCGAAGACCGCGTCCTCATGCTCGGGGTCCAGTTCGGTGGCGTAACCCAAGAAGTCGATGGCTTCCTTCAGCTTGCCGTTCTCGCGAGCGCTCAATCCCAGCAGGTAATAGCCCTGGGCGCCGGGTTCCAACTCGACGGCGCGTTCCAGGAAGGGCCGGGCCTCGTCGAACTTGCCCTCGCCGGTCAGGATGGAGCCCATGGACAAGAGGGCCAACGGCTGGTGCGGCGAGACCTCGATACAGCGAATCAGCATCTCCCGGGCGGGTTCGATGTCGTTGTTGCCGTAGTACATCAGGCCCAGCAACAGCAGGGAGTCGGAGTGCTCCGGGTTGGCCTCGATCGCGGTTTCCAGCAGGGCCATGGCGATCTGGTTGAGGCCTTGGAGTTGGCAGCACTCGGCCAGGTAGTAGGCCAATTCGTAATTCTGGTCGTCCAGGTCCAGGGCGGCGGTCAGCACCTCGATACTTTCATTGATGCGATCCGAAAAGATGAGAAACTCGGCCTCGTCGATATAAGCCAGGAAGGCGGTTTTCTTGGTGGACTCACCGCGATACAGGGCGAGGAAGCGGCCGCGCAACTGGACGAAGCGATCGCGGAACCGGGCCTCCTCCATTTGCTCCACCATGGTGGTTTCCCAACGCTCGTACAAGAGTTCTTCACGCAACAGGTTACTTTCGCGCAGGGTATCCACCAGGGCCGAGAGGCCCGAGCGAGTGACGAAACCGTTGCGGTCCAATACTTCCAGGGTGTCGGCCAAACGCGCCATGTTTTCCAGGACGCCGCTGACGGTCTCTTCCAGGTTGGAGATGCGCTCCAGGAAGTGGTCGTCCATGGAAACCGTGCGGGCGTTGGATTCGGGTTCTTCCCAGACCATGTTTTTGCCGATCAGCATCAAGCGGGCGCCGCATTTCTTGCAGGTGTGGTTACTGTCTTCATTGGCGGTCATGCAGGACTGGCAAAATATCAAGGTGTTTCCGCCTTTTCCGGTTCAACCCATCGGCCGTCCGCTTTGATGAGGCTGATCAGTTGCTCGATGCCTTCCTCCTCGGGAACATTGCGCATGACCTCTTCGCGGCCGCGGTAGATGGAGACGCGTTTCAGACCCTTGCCCACGTAGCCGTAGTCGGCGTCGGCCATTTCGCCGGGACCGTTGACGATGCAGCCCATGATGGCGATATCCAGGCCGACCAGGTGTTCGGTGGCCTCGCGAACCTTGGGGACGACCTCGGTAAGGTTGAACTTGGTGCGACCGCAGGAGGGGCAGGCGATGAACTCGACCTTGGTCTTGCGCAGGCCCAGCGCTTGGAGGATGTCGTAGCAGACGGGAATCTCCAGGGCGGGGTCCTCGGCCAGGGAGACGCGAATGGTGTCGCCGATACCCTCGGCCAACAGGGTGCCGATGCCGGTGGTGGACTTGATGCGAGCGTACATGCCGTCGCCCGCCTCGGTCACGCCCAGGTGCAGCGGGTAGCCGACGCCGCGTTCCTTGAAACGGCGGGCGATGAGGCGGTTGGCCTCCAGCATCACGGGCACGCGGGAGGCTTTGAGCGAGATGATCAGCTCGCGGTAGCCCTCGGCCTCGCAGATATCCACGAACTCAAGCGCGCTCCGGACCATACCCTCGGGGGTATCGCCGTGAATAAAAAGCATGCGCTCCGAAAGAGAGCCGTGATTGACGCCAATACGCATGGCGGTGCCGTTGTCCTTACACGCCTGGATGACCCCGCGCATTTGTTCCCTGATTTTGTCTTGTTCCTCGGCAATCTCGGCTTCGGTGTATTCCTGACCGGGGTCCCTGCGTTTGAACACGAACAGACCGGGGTTGACGCGGATTTTGTCCACGTGCCGGGAGACCTCGCGGGCGATTTTGTAGCCGTTGTGGTGGATATCGGCGACCAGGGGAATGTGACCGTAACCCAGGCGTTTGAGGTTTTGCCGGATCTGAGCCAGGTGCTCGGCGTCCTTCAGGTTGGGGGTGGTGACGCGCACCAGTTCGCAGCCGGCCTTGTAGAGCCGTAGGATAGACGCCGTACAACCGTCGATATCGCTGGTATCTTCCACGATCATGGATTGAACGCGGATGGGGTTGTCGCCACCGATGCCCACTTCCCCGACACGGACTTCACGGGTGGGAATTCTCGCGGTCCATTGCGCCACGGCAAGCCTCCTGCGGGTAATTCCGGGCGAATGCGCCCTGAGACCTCCATACTATAAAATAAAACGAGCCCGGAAACCACCATGGTCAGCCGGTGAGCTTCAGCTTAAGACGTCTGCCGGTGAATCGAGCCGTGGTAGAATGGAGGCGGAGGGTTGCAATGACCATCAAAATACACTACTGCGGCATGTGAAACTACAAGCCGAAAGCCGTCGGTCTGGCGGATTATTTGCGAGGCAAAGGTTTCGATCGGTTCGATTTCGAGATAGGTAAAGGCGGCGTGTTCGACGTTTTTCAAGACGGTCGCCTGATCTATTCCAAATTCCAGACAGGACGTTTCCCGCAACATGACGAAATCCTCAAAGCCCTACGCGGTTGAAGAGCCCCCGGTCACCCATATCCTCGAACCGTTGAGTGAGGGCGACGCCCCCTACCGCGACAATGTGGCCGCCCTGGTGGTGCGCCCCGTAAAGGACAGTCATGAAATCGTCTTGGGCGAGCGAACGGACTCCCCCGGTTATTGGCAATGGCCCCAGGGCGGGATGGAACCGGGCGAGGATCACTTAACCACCCTGCGTCGGGAGTTGGCCGAGGAGATCGGCCTGCACCGGTACCGGGTGCTTTATCAATTCCCGTTCCGCTTGCGTTATCGTTTCCCGCAAGCCTATGTCAATCGCTTGGGCAGGCCCTATCGGGGTCAGGAGCAGACGTTCTTCATCGTGGAGGCATTGGAAGAACCGGATCTGGGGAGGGCGGGAGAAGAAGAATTCCGCGATATGGCCTGGTTCCCGGTCGAGGATGCCGGGAATCACGCGATCTGGTTCAAAGCCCCCTTGTATCGACGCGCCCTGGCTCATGCCCGCGAAATCTTGCCGACACTCCCGTGGGATTGATCTTATCTCGGCAAGACCGTATCACTCGGCCTCGAGTCGAAGAGACCATACTTCGCCGGACCTCTTTCCGTGTTTCATCAGGTATGCCGCAAGCTCAGGTGTAGATATCTCAACGTCACACTCGGGCTGCAGGGATCGGGTAAAATTATCCACATCAGTCTGAGTCCAATCGTCCGCAATGAAAATGACATTTTTGGGATCATTGGCGATTTTGAAAGCAATCTGCCCGTCCGGGCACATGATGCAAACAGAATCCCCCACATAGGCAATAGTCAAGTCACCCCTTGCATGCTTTTTGAGTCTTTTGATTTGCTTTGGCGTTCTTTCCTGAACCGGCCACACAAAAAATGCAATGATGAGGATCATCAAAATGAGGTTGATGCCGTGTCTCTTGATCCTAGTCATTTTGTTGATCACTGAAGAGGAGTTTGACGAGAGCTATCTCACGGTCTACGAAGGTCGTCCCAAAAGCAAGATAGTCACCCGTGTCTGTCTTTTTTGCTGTAAATGAGTAGTAGCCTCCTATGTGGGCTGATGGGATCTTTAATTTCTTCACGAGGGAAAAATCAGCGACATCGAAGACATTGATATAGCCTTCTGCTATCTCAATTTCAAAAAGATCCTGGTACCGGGCAGGAGAGAAGGGGATCAGCAGCTCATCTCCCACCATGGCTGAGGCCAGGCACAAAGGGTAAAGATCTCTACCGCCGTCGACCAGCTCGAAACCTTTTTTCAGGTTTTTTTTGTTATGCTCCTGAACTCTTGTTCCTAACGGGGTGAAGGATGAGGATAGGTCTATCGTTTGAGTTACCATGCCGTTTTTCATGGGAAATACCATCCCAAAGTAATTCGAGAAGAAAAAGAGGTCGGTCGGTCCGGAATAGAGCGTCCCTTCGCACAGAAGAGCGAGATCCGTGAAATCAATCGATTGTTTGACCTCTCCGATGTGAGGTAGCATTTCCAGACGATCAGAGCTTAAAAATTCGGCGTCTTTACTAAAGCTCTCCAGTACAATATCCATTCTGGGCGAAAGAGACAGGACATATGCTGTATCATGATCGACCAACAAGGAAAGCGACCTGGAGAAAAAGCGCATTCTCTTTACAAAGCGCTCCGTATTTTGGAAAAAGGAAAGACCTTTGTCATCAGTAGCAACCAAGAGCGCGCGCGATAAAGCGAAACGTGCGGGATTGATCAGCTCTCCAGGGCCTTCGCCCTTGGAAGCAATGATTTTCTTGAAATGAAGATCATGGTTTTTGTCGATTCGATACTGAGCAATCATGCCCTCGCGATTGGACATGACATACAAATGTTCTCCAAAAATGGATACGCCGGAGGGGTGCAAAACTTGATCGAAAACAACTTCCATTACTTCCCAATTACCGTAACAAACAACCGAGCAGAGCCAAAGGAGCAACGGCATGGTACTATCCCTCCAAGGATGAAGTATCAGACAGGATTTATTGTATTTATTACAGGAGTACAGGTCCAACGGCTCGATCAAAGCCAGGTAGGAAAACGGGGCATCCGGGTCTCGTTCCCGGTGATTTCAACCTTCAGAGCCTGGATCCCCGGAACCGCCGGGATAACCACACTTAATGGACTTCACGCCCGTTGCTCTAACGCACTGAATGTTACATTGGGTTGCGGTATACTCCTCACCGCTACATCCACCTTCGGTACACTCTGTGTAGTTATTCATACAGGTGAAGCTTTCACCTAAGATACCGCCCAGGGAGCTAAGAAAAACAACTACCGTAACAAATGCCAGTTTTTTCATAGTCGGCCTCATATTGAATCATAAAAGTTTTTTTAAACTATTCTCCTTTAATTTATATCCGCTTTCTTAAGAAGTCAAGAGCCCAACCGTCCAATCGTGCTTTTTTATAGTTAGTTAAACTGGCCGGGGCGGGAGAAGAAGAATTCCGCGATATGGCCCGGTTTCCGGTCGAGGATGCCGGAAATCACGCGATCTGGTTCAAGGCCCCCTTGTATCGACGCGCCCTGGCTCATACCCGCGAAATCTTGCCGACGCTCTCGTGGAATTGATCATATTTCGGCAAAACCGTATCACCCGGCCTCGAGTCGAAGAGACCATACTTCGCCATACCGGTTGTTGTTTTGCCTCAACTGGCAACAAGACCATACCGGACGGGAAAAACCGCGTGCCGATTCGTCGTCCACCGCATCAGGCTGTCTGTTCTTTTCCCCGGACTGTCAACAAAACCGTACACGCCGACCGGGCAAAAGCAAGGTGAAGCCCTGTTCAACCGTAAACTATTGCGTGGCATCCTTTTTGCCCTAAGCATCGTCATGTTTATTGGAAGAAACCACGGTTTCTTTCGTTTAACTCAGATGTAAGAGACGTGTTTGTGTGACAAGGTAGGATTTTTATGTACCGGAAAACCATTGGAACACTGATCGTGTTCCTCGCCTTAGCGCTCTCCGCCTCCGCGCAATCCCAACTGTTACCGGAATGGACCACCCTGGACGGTGACCGTCAGGATACCCTGCGGCTCTCCATTCCCAGTCAAATGAGTGCAAGCCCGCAAGTATCCGGCGAACTGCGCTACCTGGTGCTGGAATTGGACGCGGGTTGGTCCGCCGATTGGAGGCAGGCCGCCTTCGACCTGAAGAACCTGATCATCACCCTGAAAACCAGGGGACCCTCGGTCAAAGTGGGCGTCCTGGGCACACGCCCCCAAATCGACGGCCTCCTGAACCACGAACTGGCCCCTTATTTCGACGGTTATATCTACGATGACGAACCCTATCTGCCCGGCCTGGACCAGACCGGCAAGCTGTGGCAACGCGTCACCGAAGAACCGGCAAGCGTGTTGGGCACCCTGGTAGATGCCGCCTCCATCGGCACTCAGGTGGTTCTGTTTCAGGGCGTTGTCATAAACGACGCCCATGCCGCTTTTCTAAACCGCATCGCGCAAACCGATACCGGCAGCCTGGACATCCAACCCCAGGTCAATAACTTCTCCCAAGACCAGGCACAGTTCTTTTTCGACCCCAATTCCGGTAACTATCACCTGGCCGTCTACGCCGATGCCGCGCAGCAACAGGCGATTGCCTTCTCCCTGGCCAAAGACATGAAAGTCACCGCGCTCTACCCCGAGGATGCACCCTTCCGCACCAAGCAATTCGGCAGGCGCACCGAGATCTACCTCAGCGGCGGTCAGGCCTATTACTTCTTCCTGCTGGAGCCGGCCGAAAAGACGGCGCAGTCCGAACGCATCGAGATTCGCGGGCGTAGCGTCGTGGACCCCTATGAACTGGTCGTCAAAAACCAGGTCTTCAAGGATGCCGAAGCCCAGAAGTTCCGCTCCCTGGAGGTCGACGAGGACGCTACCTACCGCTACCAGGTGGCCGGCGGCTTCGATATCGACATCACCTTTCGCGACACCCTGATCATTCGCAAGGACAAACCCCTGGAGCGCCTGCGCCGCGAACTCTTCATCGGCGGCGCCAGGTGGCCCTACAAGAAAAAACCCGAGTTCCCCTTGATTCAACCGGAAAAGGTCAAGCGCATTCCCCTGACCGTGGACCTGGACAAGACCTACAGCTACAGCTATCGCGGCGAGGACACGGTCAACGGAGCCAAAACCTGGAGGGTGCGCTTCAAGCCCAAGCAGGAAGGGGCCAACCTGTTCAGCGGCACCGTGTGGATCGACCAGCAAACCGGCGCTCACCGCAAGTTGACCGCCAGGCAGACCGGTATGGAAGCACCCGTGATCGCCAACGAGATCACCGCTTTCTTTGACTGGCAGGAGGACGGCGGACAACGCTATTGGACCCAGGTCGCCGAGAAAAGTCTACAGGTCTTGAGCATCGGCGGCGCCCAAATCTCGCTGGTTATCGACAGCAAGCGCTACAACTACCGCTTCAACCGCGATAACACCGACCAGGTGGTGGAAGAAGCCTATGCCTCCGACGTAACCATCCTACGCGATACCGACGACGGTTTGCGCTACATGGTCAAGAAAAAAGACGGCAGCCGCGAAATCGCCGCTGAAGAAAACTTCTCGCGAGCCCGCGCCATCCCCGGCGGTATTTTGAAGGACGACGACAGCGTGGTGCCCCTGCTGGGCTACAACTACACCAGCCTGGACTTCCTGAAACGCGGCTGGCAGGCCAACTTCTTTGTCGCCGGCGCGGTCAACGACCTTTTGGTCACCAATCCCAACTTCCTGGACCGAGGCTGGGACTTTACCGCTGAACTCTTCGCCACCGCTATTCACTTCGAGGACGAGGTCTACGACGGCGTGGATCAGGTGGACGAGTTGACGGTCCAAACCCTGCGCCAGTCGCTGAACTTCACCTTGGGCATTCCGCTCAACGGCTTCACCAAGTTAAGCTTCAACTACGGCCTGGGCTTTAACGGCTTCAAGGAAGGCGACGATATGAACCAGGAAGGTCCGAACGGCGAGCCGGTTGCCGATTTCTATACCCTGCCTGAAGATCACCTGGAGCACACCGGTCGCGTCGACCTGACCGTCAGTTGGAAGCGCCTGTCCTCGCGCCTGCAATTCGAGCAGGTCAAGCGCGGCGATTGGGAGCCCTTCGGTCTGGAAAGCGGGCAGGATCCGCTTTTCGACAGCTTCCGTAAGCTGACTTTCGACACCAACGTCAGCAGGCAGTTGGACACCTTCAAAACCATCGGCGCCGAGTTCAGCTACCTGAAAGGTTGGGATCTGGACCGCTTCTCCCGTTTTGACTTCGGTTTCTTCGGCAACAGCGTGGCGGGCTTCAGTTCCTCCGGTATCGAGGCCGACGAGGCCTTAATCGTCAGCCTGGAATACGAGTTCGGCGTCAGCGACCTGCTGAACCTGGAAGTGCAACTGGACGGCGCCCGCGCCATGTTGGACGACCCGGAAAGCATCCCCTATGCCAATCCCTTGGAAACGGTCGATTTCTACGGTATCGGCGTGGCGGCCAACTTCATCGGGCCCTGGCGTTCCGTATTACGCGTCAACATGGGTTACGGTTTGGACGCCGACCTGGAAGATGCGGCCGGCGATTGGAACGGCCAGATCTTGTTCCTGAAACTGTTTTAAACCAAAATTGGGGCGGGCGTTGCGAAGCGCCCGTCTCAATCATCCCGGCCGCCTTCCAGATGGTCGCGGATGATATCCAATGCTTTGACCGACTCCATCAGCAGGGTACCGGCCGCGGCAACCAGCGCCAACACGCCGACACAGGTGCCGAAGACCACCGTACCCGCGCCGTCTATGCCCGAATAGGTCAGCAAGCCGCCCACCAGGCTGGAAACGGCAAAGGCCGATACACTGAAGTACAGGCAGACCAGGGCATTGCGAAACAGTTTCGCCCGGAAGAACAGGGTGGCCAGCGCCCTGCCGGAAATCTTGTCGCGATGGATCTCGGCGTGTAACTGGCCGTAGCGGGCCGATGTCGACATAATCAACAAGGCTACTCCGGGCAGTAATAGCAACGGGGCCAACCAGAGTTCTTGTTTCATGGCTCCTCCTCGTCCAAACCCAGTCGCGCATCCAGGCTGAAGCGGCCGGGTCGGTGATTGATCAGGTGAAAGCAGACGCCCAACAGGCAGAGGTTCTTCACCAGGTTGCTTCGTTGGTAGACCTCCCACAGCCAGGTCCATTCTGCCGACAATTCCGCCGGGACCTGCCACAGGGCGGGCAAATGAATGACCAGGGTAACCACCAGCAGGAAGCAACCCAGCACAATCGCGCCGGTTGCGGTGCGATACCCCAGCAGCACCGAGCACCCGCCCGACAGCAACACTACCCCGGCCAACAGGGAAACGGGCCGTTTGTATTCCAGCCAGTCCGGCATCATGTCGCGAATCAGGGCATCCGCGAACAGGTGTTCCATACCCAGGCCCAAAAAGATGAGGCTGAACAGAATCCGAAAGATCAATTCAGTAGTGTCGTAGTCCAGGCGGTGTACCATCAGGCGTCATCCAGGTCGTCGATCAGCAGGATCTGCAATCGCAACGGACCGTGTGCGCCCAACTGGAGCGTTTGTTCGATATCGCCGGTTCGAGAGGGACCGGTAATCCATAGCACGGTTCGAGGCGGTGCGTCCGGATAGGCAAGGCGAAGCATGTCCCAGGTATCCTCATAACTGCCGCGAATGCGGGAGGCGGGCAGCACGACCAGGTGGTGATCCGGCAACAGGTTCAGCGATGTGGCGTGTTCCGGGCCGGAAGTCACCACCAGGGTCCCGGTTTCTGCAGCAGCCGCGAAGCAGCCGGTAACCGCAACCTTGTCTTCCCGACGCGGCAGGTCGCGCCACACCTGGAAACCGTCCCAGTCCAGCGCTTGTAACAGGGGTTCCGGGGCCAGGTTGATGTTTAACGGCAGGTGGTTTCGGTCCAGGTATTGCCGGACGGCGTTCGGGACTTGCGACCAGTCGCTCAGGCGCTCGACTTCGGCATCGGCCTTCCGGGCCATGGTGACGAACAGGCCCACCAACTCAGGGCCTGCCAAATCACCGCGTTGCGGCACCAGGTTCCGCTTGGGATGAGCCAGGCGGGAACGCAGCTTCAACTGCTTCTCGGGTGGCAACGGACCGCGTCCCAGCGCCTTGCGGACGCGTCCCAGGATGATGTCTCGGCCCGCGCTCATGACTTCCTCCGGTGATAGAGGTCGCTGAAGGTGGGTCCCGGCGGCACGGGCAGGTCCCGTTCCGAGGTCCAGCCGCCGGCCAGGGGGAGTTTGGACAAACTGCCGCGCTTGCGGCCGAGCATGCGCAAGAGGCGCGAAGCCAGGCGGGTTGCCAACCGGTAAAGGCCGGGCCGGCGGGCGAACAGCGACCAGATCTTCAGGCCGAATCGCTGCGTGGCGGGCGCCTTGCCCGCTTCAAAGGCTCGTTCGCGCCAGTGTCGCATCAGCTTGGGCAACGGAATGCGCACCGGGCAGACCTCTTCGCACTTGCCGCAGAAGGATGAAGCCGAAGGCAGGTGCCAGGCCTTTTCTACGCCTACCAGGGCGGGCGTCAGCACGGCCCCGATGGGTCCGGGATAGACCCAGCCGTAGGCATGACCGCCCACCGCGCCGTAGACCGGACAGCTGTTCATGCAGGAGCCGCAACGGATGCAGCGCAAGACCTCGCGGAACTCGTTGCCCAGCAGTTGGGTGCGGCCGTTGTCCAGCAGCACCACGTGATAATCCACCGGGCCGTCGGGATCGCCCGCCCGTCGCGGTCCCGTGGAAAAGGTAGTGTAGACGCTCAGTTCCTGGCCGGTGGCCGATCGGGACAGAACGCGTAACAGGGTGGCGCAGTCTTCCATGGTGGGCACCACTTTTTCGATGGAGGCCACCACGATATGGGTTTTGGCCAGGGTCTGGGTTAAATCGCCGTTGCCCTCGTTGGTGACGATGACGGAGGAACCGCTTGCCGCAACCAGGAAATTGGCGCCGGTGATGCCCACATCGGCGGTGAGAAAATGCTCCCGGAGGATTTGCCGGGCCTCGTCCAGAAGTTCCCTGGGTTCTTCCAACGGCCGCTTCGGCTCCAGGTCGGTATGGTGTTTGCGGAAGTCTTCAGAAACCTGGTCCTTGGACACGTGGATAGCGGGTGCGATAATATGACTGGGCGGTTCCTTGCGCAATTGGATGATGTACTCGCCCAGATCGGTTTCTATCACTTGCAGGCCGTGCGCTTCCAGGTGATCGTTCAGGCCGATCTCCTCGGTAACCATGCTCTTGCCCTTCAGGATCTTTTTGGCGCCGGCCTCGCGGCAGATGTCCAAGACGATCTCGCGAGCCGCCGAGGCGTTGGCGGCCCAGTGCACCTTGCCGCCGGCGAAGCCCACTCTTTCCTCGAACAATTCAAGGTAGAAGTCCAGGTGGGCCAGCGTGAAGTCTTTGATTTCCCGGGCCTGGTCGCGCAACGCCTCGAACTCCGGCAACTGTTCGGCCGCCTTCAGGCGGGCCACTTGAAAGCCGCCTTTCAAACGCTTCAAGGCTTTCTGAAGTTGAGGATCGGTGAGGGCTCGGCCGGCGTTGGCCTTGAAGCCGGGACTGGTTACCCGCATGGCGTCACTCCGTCTCGGGTCCGGCGATGGGCGGCGCGGCGGTTTGACCCGCCAGAACCTCCGCAATATGACGGACCTGAATGTGGGAATTCTCGCGACTCAGCCTGCCGGCCATATTCAGTAGGCAGCCCATGTCGGGGCCCACCAGGGTGTTTGCGCCGGATTCGGTGATATCGCGGGTTTTGGCGGCCGCCATCTTGCCCGAGATTTCCGGGTATTTCACGCAGAAGGTGCCGCCGAACCCGCAGCAGGTTTCCGCATCGGACAGTTCGCAAAGTTGGAGACCGGTCACGGAACGCAGCAGTTGCCTGGGTTGGTCGCGAATGCCCATCTCGCGCAGGGCGGAGCAGGAATCGTGATAGGCCGCGGCATGAGGAAAGTCTGCCCGAACCGATGTGACGCCCAGGACATCGACCAGGAAGCCGGTCAGCTCATGGGTCCTGGCTGCCAGAGACACGGCTGTCTCGGCATGTTCGGTATCCTTGAACAGCTCTGGGAAATGTCGAATCATACCGGCGCATGAGGCCGAGGGCACCACCACGTACTGAAACGGCGCAAATGTTTTCAATACCGTGCGGGCCACGGCACGAGCGTCGCCGCTATCGCCGCTGTTAAACGCCGGCTGACCGCAACAGGTTTGCGCCTTGGGCACGGTCACGGAACAACCGGCGTCCTGCAGCAGTTGAACGGCCGCAAAGGCCGCCGAAGGCCGGAAGAAATCGATTAAACAGGTTACAAATAGGCCGACTTCAGGCTTGGTGGGCATGACGGTCTCCTGTATGCCTAAAACCTATCCCACCAGGGGCCTGATTGCAAGTTGCAACCGCAACTTGTTTACTGGTTGATGAAGATGGGGTTGCTGAAGCCGATGGGCAGGTGGCCCGGGTTCACGCGGCCGAAGGTGCCCGAGGCGCCTTGACCGTTCGCCAGTTCGGTCAGCGTAGCGCCCGCTTCGATGACCACCCAGTTGTTCGTGCGGCCCGCGGGCAGCGTCAACTCGATGGTTTCGTCGAAGCGCGTGGTCTTCTTGGCGTTCAGGTCCAGCTTTTTGGCCTGCGTCACCTCGCCGTTCAAAATGACGCGCAACTCGCTGACCGGAATCCAGGGCGCGGCCTCTACGGATACGGTCAAGGTGGCCGTGCCGCTTGCCGAAACCGTGCCGCCGAAGCTCGTGCCGTTGACGGAAGCCTCGATCAGGGGTCCGTTGGTCACGAAGCTGTTGCCGGCTTTGGCGTTGGTGAAGAACTCGCTCAGGTCGTTGTCGCGCAGGGTGGTGTCACTGACCGCCACGTAGGTGCGCACGGCCCCCATGGGCAGGTCTTTGGTTTGCCCCTGACTGGAACCGCCGGTCACGGGAACATAAAGCCCCGCGTTCAGCATGTTGAACCAGTCGGCGCGAGCCAGGAGGTATTCGTCGTAACGGTTGCCCGCCAGTAATTGCATCAGGTCGAAGCCCAACCAGGTGGTGGACGAACCCGTGGCCGCCGTGCGGGTATAGTATTCGTTGTCGCCGGGAATGGGCTGACCGTCGGGAATGCCGGACAGTTTGGCGATCGCCGTCAGGAACCCCGTTTCCAGGCCTTCCGGCGCCCTGGGCCGGGTCACATGGACGACGATGTTTTCGTCCAGCGCGCGCACCCGGTCGACGAATTCGGCGGGATCGGTTTCCATCAAGGGCACCTCGAAATCGGGCGCCTGGTCTTCGTGAGGTACATTCAGCAGGGCGAAGCGGCCCCGGTGCGGGTAATCGCCGGCAACGCGTCCCACGGTGGCCGTGGCGCGGGCGAAGTTCACCTCGTCGAAGAAGCTGTCCACGTCGTTTTCACTGTCGTCCAGGTCGAAGCTGCCCAGGGTCCGCGCGATTGCCTCGAAGAAGCCGCGCCTGATCGGCCGGGCGTTGGTGTCGGGGAAGAACACCACGTCCAGATCCTCCGCATAGGACCATAGCAGGATGGAACCCTCGTAGATGAAACCGGCGGGATCGTGATAGGAGCGCGTGTCGAAGTCGGCGCTGAAATAACCGTCCAGGGTGAGGGCGCGGCCCAGGTTGAAGTCGATATTGGTATCGACGGTATCGTCGCCGCCGCCGTCATCACCGCCGCCGTCATCGCCGCCGCCGGATTCATTGACCGTGGTCTCGGTGATATTGACATTGTAAAGGGGCCCGCGACTCAGCAAAATATCGAAGTCGCCCACCGGCAAGAAGGCCACGGCCGAACTGGTAGAGTCGACATAGCGAATATTGCCCTGGCGGGACCGGGGAAAGGTGCCGGAGACCACGGGCGACCCGGATTTATCTTCCAGGGTCACCCTGCCGAAGAGGGTGCGCGGGTTGGCGCCGGTGACATCTCGCACCGAGAACAAGCGGCCCTCGTGAAAGTCGCCGATGGTGTGTATGCCCAAACCCCTGACCAGGAAGACGGCGCGTTCGGTCACGTCTTCCATGGGCTCCAACAGGAAGAATTCGGGCTCCACCACGGGATCGCCGTTTTCGTCCACGATGGGATCGCCGTTTTCGTCGGAGGTCGGAACCTCACGGAAGTCGGCAAAGAAGGGCTCGGTATTGGGCATTTGCGCGTGAATGGTGTACCGGCCCGCGGGCACGAATGCCTGAATGACGTCCTGGGCGCTGTTCTCGGCCGCGGGGCTGACCCCCCAGGTTGGATAAAAGCGGCCCTCTTCCAGGGGCACCCAGGCGCTGCCGTTGTAATACTCGGTGGGCAGATCCTCGCTCTGAATACGGCTGAAGGTAATCTCACCGTCACGTCCGTTCCGGGTGAGGACCGTGGTGCCGAAGCGGCTCAGGTTGGTGACATAGGGGTTGCCGGGTGACGGGTTCTCCACCAACTGGTCGATCAGGTCGTTGTAGCCCGCCAACAGGCTGTAGTTGTTGACAATGGGGTCGGCGCCGCTGTTCATGGCCATCATATTGCGAATGAAGGTCATCTGCTCGCCCGAGGCCAGTTGGGTGATGCCGGGCGCGTTTTTACCGGTAAAGATGTAATCGTTCCCGTTGATTGCCGAGGATTCCCGTCTGAATCGCAGGATCTCTTCTACCCGAGAGAAAATCGCGTACTGGGTGGTGTAGATCTGGCGCGGCTGGAAGTGCGCAAAATGGCCGTAGGCATCGCCGCCGGGCACGAAATCGAAGCCCCATTCCGGGTAGGGAATGAAGATCTCGTAGTTGTCGGTGGCTACCGCGGTAACGTCGTTCACGGTGAAAATGGGCAGGCTGTCGCTGCCGGTATTGGAAATCACGGTGGTTACGGAGATGTAATTGATGGGGTCCTGGGTGATGATATCGTCACTGGAAGCATCGGGAACATCGGCCAGTTCGACGGTGGTCACCACCTCACAACCGATCACGCGGCCGTTCTGGGAAACGGGGGCGCCGGCCGCTGCCAGGGAGCCGTCTAAATCCATGACGCCGCCGTATAGGGTAATTTTGGCGTTTCGCGCATCGATCTGGCCCACTTCCACCCGGTCATAGACGACCGGCGTGTTGCGGTTCATATTGACGCTTTGGCTCATCTGGTTCAGGCCGTCGTCGTTGCGGGGAGCCAGGTCGCGGGAGCCGAATTCCTCGTACTGGGTGGAGTAATCGATCAGGGCGCCGTAGCTTCTGGGCAGAAAATAATCGCGACGGGTGCTGTTCAAATCGCCGTTGAACACGACCTGAATGGAAGCATTGGTCAGTACGTAGTCACCCACGCGTCCACCGGCCTCGGAGCCCGTCGAAAGCGTCTCGTCATTCTCTTCGGTAACCTGGGTTGACGTAACCGGTAGAACCTCGACGCCGGTTTCTCGGAAACAGGCAACAGTCAATACGGCAATGAGTGCCAGGGTGAGGTTTCGGGAAAAATTAAATCTCATGCGGTCAAAATCCTCCACGTGGGCGCATTCACGAAACGTACCATCATAGGGCGGGTCCCGGTCCCTGTCAATTCCGACACGACAAAAAGCGGCATCGAACCCGATCCCCCGCCTAAGGTACCCTATAAAGCGCGCCCTTGGGTACCTTTTTGCGGCGCGCCGGTCTGGCGCGCCGCACGCCAAAAGCGCGTCCGGTAACCCGGCTACCGAAAAAAGAACGCTTCGTCCTATCGACGCCCGGCCCGTTTTGGCTAGACTGGTGGAGTTCAACGCCCGCCCCGGCAATGCACTACTATACAAGGAGAAGGCGATGCCCATACCCATACCGGAGGATTGCTCGGCACTGGACCTGCCGCTACGCACGGAACGCCTGGAATTGATGCCGCTCAGCCGCGAGAAGTTCGAGGAGATCTACGAGTTATGCGCTCACCCGGACACCTGCCGGTACATCCGCCCGGCCATGACCCGCGAGCAAGTGGGCGAGCACATCGACACCCGCCAACGGCCCTGGTTCTTCGAAGACGGCAAATGGTACTCCCTGGCCGTGTGCGAAATCGGACATTCGCGCGTGATCGGCGAGGTGGTGTTTCGCATGGAATCCCGAGCGGACCGCCGCGCAGAGATCGGTTACCGATTCCACCCGAACGCCTGGGGTCGGGGCTACGCCCTCGAAGCCATGCGCGGCCTGTGCGACACCATCGTTCCCAAACTCGACCTGCACAAACTGGTCGCCTATTGCGTCCCCGAAAATGCGGCCTCGATACGCCTACTGGAAAAGCTGGGCATGCAGCGAGAAGGTCTCCTCCGAGAGCACGATTTCGTCTTCGGCAAATGGAAGGACAGGGGCGTCTACGGTCTGCTGTGCCGGGATTACGACAAGTAGATCCCCGCCGGGTTCAATTGAGTCGGGTACGATACTTAGCCTGATATGAAATAACGCCCTCGATTCGCTCCGTTGCAATCACGTACACAACACCCTTCGGGGTAGGGTTGGAATTGGTCCCGTTACCCCAGGTAGGCCCC
>JASJCB010000339.1 GCA_030066195.1 Acidobacteriota bacterium | reverse complement strand
GACGGCCGCTGCAAGACCTTCGACGCCGCCGCGGACGGCTTTGTGAAGAGTGAAGGCTGCGGTGTGGTGGTCTTGAAGACGCTGAAGCAGGCCCGAAAGGACGGCGATACGGTACTGGCCGTGATTCGCGGCAGCGCGACCAACCACGACGGTCGATCCAGCGGGCTGACTGTTCCCAACGGTCTTTCCCAGGAAGCCGTGATTCGCGCCGCCCTGGCTGACGGCGACGTTTCGCCCGACCGGATCGGTTATGTGGAAGCCCACGGTACGGGAACTTCCCTGGGCGATCCCATCGAGGCCCAGGCCCTGATGAACGTGCTGCGCGGGACGGACGACGAGCCGCAACCTCTACTGCTCGGTTCGGTTAAAACCAATATCGGCCACACCGAATCGGCCGCCGGGATCGCGGGTTTGATTAAGGCCGTTTTGTGCCTCAACCACGGTGAAATTCCGCCGAACCTGCATTTCGAACAGCTCAACCCGGCCGTCGAACCGGGTAAGGTACCGCTGGTCATTCCTACAACACTGCAACCCTGGCCTGACAACATGGCCCGTTTTGCCGGCGTGAGCTCGTTCGGCATCGGCGGCACCAATGCCCACGTGGTTTTAGAGGCGCCCCCGGAGACTACTCCCGCCGAACCCGGCATCGACAAGTCCGCCCACCTGCTGGTGCTGTCAGCCCATCAGCAAGGGGCCTTGAGAGACCGGGCGGCGTCCTTGGCCCGGTTATGCCGCCGGGCAGAGCCGCCGAGTTTGGCCGGAATATGTCGTGAAGCCGGCGGTCGGCGGACCCACCTGGCCCATCGGTTGGCCGTCCCGGCAAGCGATTTTAACGGTATGGCGGATGCGTTGGAAGCTTTCCTGGCTGAACGCCCCCCTGACCACCTGGCTACCGCTCGGGTCAAGGAAGGCGACAACTTCAAATTCGTCTTCTACTACCCCGGCCAGGGCTCCCAATGGGCGCACATGGGACTGGGGCTGATGCAAAGCTCGCCGGTCTTCAAGGAAAAAATGCTCGCCTGTGATGCCATTTGCCGCCGACGCGAGGGCTGGTCTATTCTGGAAGAAATCGAACGGGAACCCGAATCGAGCCGCATGAACACCAGTTCGGTAGCACAGCCGACCATTTTCGCGGTTCAGGTCGCGCTCAGCGCTCACTGGGCTGCATGGGGCATCCGGCCCGACGCCGTTGTGGGTCACAGTATGGGCGAGGTGGCGGCGGCGCATGTGGCCGGTATCCTCAGCTTGGAAGACGCCATGCACATCATTTGCCGCCGTAGCGCGCTGGCCTCCGAAATGCCCGTCCCCGGCGCCATGGCTGTCGTAGAACTGGCTCCCGACGACGCGCGGCAGGCAATTGCCGGTTTCGAGAACCAATTGGCAATCGCCGCGCACAACGGCCCCGCCACCACCGTGCTTTCCGGCGAACCCGAAGCCTTGAACACGGTGCTGCAACGCTTGGAAGAACGAGATGTATTCTGCCGGCTCATCAAGGTGGAATACGCGTCCCACTGCCCGCAAATGGACGCGCTTGCGGAACCGCTGGGCGCCGCGCTACGCGAGGTCAGCCCCAAGACCGCGACGATCCCCTTCTTTTCCACCGTAGAGGGCCGCCGTCTGGAGGGTACCGAGTTGAACGGGGACTACTGGGTGCGCAACATCCGCCGGCCGGTGCTCTTCTTCGAACAAATCAGTGAACTGGAGACAGCGGGTTACAATGCCTTCGTGGAAATCAGTCCCCACCCGTTGCTGACCAACGGACTGCAAGAAGCCTTTCGCGACAACAAGCGTACGGTCCAGGTGCTGCCCTCCCTGAGGCGCGACAGTCACGAAGTCTCGGCCCTGTTGGAGACCGTGGGCCGGCTCTACGTACGGGGTTATGCGCCGGATTGGACGGCGATGACCGACCCGGGTGCGGAGCGCGTCGCCTTACCCGCCTACCCCTGGCAGAGGCAGCGCTTCTGGGCAACCTCCCTGGCGCCGGAGCCCGTCATGGTTCGTCTCGACGATGTAGACAAACATTTTCCCTTACGCGCCTCGGTTCACCGCATCACCTCGCGCTACGGTTTTGCGCCCCGGACCATGGGCCAGGCGACCGGTAAACGCTTCCTGTTTCTGGACGACAATCGCGATGCCTTGTTTTTCATCAACGCCCACGGCGGCACCCTGACGGCGATCAATTACACCGGCCCGGAAACGGCTTTTTCGGAAATGGTCAGCCGATTGGAACAACGCGCCGGGGAACTTGGACTGAACCTTGCCATACTCGAAGAGTCCGAACGTCACCTGGCCATGTTACACGCCGCCGGTTGGGCAACCACCTCAATCGGCGTCTGGCAGACGATCGGCCCTCTGGATCAATTCACCATGGCCGGCAGCCGCATGCGCAAGTTACGCTATGCCGCAAACCGCTACGCCGAACTGGAAGGGGCGCAACTGACCCGTTTCCACTTCGGTCGGGACACCGCCATGGATGCCCGTGTGCACACCGTCATGGATCGCTGGGCCGCCGGCAAGCAGAACGCGGCTCCGCTGGTAGCCTGGCTCGAACCCCGCTTGCGCGACCCCCTGCGTACTCGGGAAGATATCCGTTATTACTGTTGTGGCCGGGAGGACTCGCTGGACGGCGTCCTGATCCTTTCCCCCTGTCCCGCGCTGGACGGCTTCCTCTTGGACATGGAGTTCTACGGCAAAGACGCCCCTTTCGGCTGCATGGAATTCGCCATCGTGCAAGTAGTTGAACTTTTGAAAGCCGAGGGATTCCAATCATTGAGCTTGGGCATCACCCTGGGCACACGGTTGGAAGCACATCGCCGGCAGGATGACGATCTGGCCGACCACCTGAAGGAACTTCACGGCTCCGGGCTTTTCAACGGGGACGCCAACCTGCAATTCAAAAACAAATTCCGTCCCCAAGCCTATCCCTCCTTCCTTTGTTGCCGACCCGGCGACGGCGTCGCCTGTTTAGAGGATTTCCTGGTAATGCTGGGCGATCCCACCAATGCCTTGGAACAAGCCTGCCCCTTGGACAACGCGGTCGAAACGCCATGGGCCGAGGCGGATCACCCTGAGGACGCCCCCGTCTTTCCGGGTCAGGTCGTCGATCTCGCCTGGAGTGGGGAACGGGTCTACCGAACACGCGTCGACATGGCCCGGTTCTCGTTTTTATCCGAGCACCGGGTATTGGATCAGGCGCTGATGCCTTACGCCGGAATTTTGGCGTTGTTCTCCGCGGGGTTCTCAAGTATCGAGGCCGGTTTGTTTCCTCGGAACATCGAAGTGCACAGCCCCATGCCCCTACAAGGCAATTGGGATCTACAGGCCCGCTGTCAACGCGATCGAGATGCCTGGCAATGCCGGCTATACGGCCGACTGAGCGGTGGAAATCGAGACTGGCGGGAACTGGCCGGCGCCGAATCCGACCGGGCTGAAACGAGCCCGGCGGACATGAACCGGGAAAGCTTGGAGGAACGGCTGTCGCAACAAGTCACCCCCGAAATGTTCTACAGCGCCAGGGCTGACGAAGGGTACGATTACGGCTCCACGTTCCGCTTGTTGCGCCGGCTCCATTTGGGAACCAATGAGGCGCTGGCCCTCATCGATCCGGGCGGTCGTCGCGAAACGGAAGCCTTCGGGCTGTCACCCGCCTGGTTGGATGCCTGTTTACAGCCCTGCCTGGCCCTGTTGCCGCCCTCGGGACCGGATGAACTCTGGCTTCCGGCGGTTGTGAACGCATTCACGCTTTCGTCGCCTCCCGCCGGTCCCGCTTGGGTTCACTGTCGTATGGACGGGGACCTGTCGACGCCAGGTTTCGACCTGGACGCCTTCAGCGAGGACGGCCGGCCCTTGTTCAGTGTGCGCGGCCTTTCCTTCCTGAAAAATACTCGCGGCGCCTTACGCATCGTGCTTGCGGCCGCCCTGCCCGACTATTGGTCGCTACACTGGAACAAAATCACCCCCGGCCGAACTTTGACCGAAACCGGTGACAATTGGTTTGTGCTTAACCGAGATCAAGGCTGGGAAGCGTCCCTGGCCAGTGCATTACAAAGCCGCACCGGTCGCGCCGAGTCGATCGAGCCCGCCTCGCTGCATGCGTCGCTGAAGGACCTGGTTACCGGCGGCTCCGGTACATGCAACCTGGTTTTTTGGGCTCCTTCCAATGCCGCGAACGCAACCGGGGACCACACCGATCCGCTTGAAACGCAAAAGCTGTTGTGCGGCGAGTTGCTGTCGCTCCTGCACGAACTGGATCGAATCGATTCGGACAGGCCGGTGAAAGTCCGGGTGCTCACAACATCGGCTCAGCACCTGGAAGGCGATGCATTGCCCGTCGATCCCCACCAACATGCCCTTTGGGGTTTCGGCCGGGTTCTGGCCTCGGAACAGCCCGAGCGCTTCGGCGGCCTGGTGGATTGGAACCCCGACTCACCCGGCGCGGCGGACGCTTTGGCCGCGCATCTGAAACAAGGGACCCACCTGCAAGCCTGCCTTCGCGGAGATCAGGTTTATACGCCCCAACTTCAAGCGCTGGAAACCACCCCCGCGACATTGGCGCTCAGGGATGACCGCGCTTACCTGATCAGCGGCGGCTTGGGCGCCCTGGGCAGGGCTTGCGCGCAACGCCTGCTGACGCGGGGGGCGCGACACCTCGTTTTGCTGGGACGCTCACGGCCTTCGGACGAAGTCGCCGAGACCATTGCCTCCTGGCGTGAGCAAGGAGCCGTTATCGACGTCCACGCCGTGGATGTCGGTTCCCGTGAGTCGTTGGCCGAGGCGCTTCAGCCCTACGGCCGGGACCTGCCCGCTCTCGGCGGCGTGTTCCACGCGGCCGGCGTTTTGGACGACGGCTTGCTGTTGCACCAGGACTGGTCGCGCTTCGGGAAGGTTTTCCACCCGAAGATCCGCGGGGCCTGTTGGCTCCACCAACTCACGCGCGACCAGCCGCTGGACTACTTCGTGTTGTACAGTTCGGCCTCGTCGTGCTTCGGCCTCGTGGGCCAGGCCGCTTATGCCGCCGCCAACGCTTACATGGAAGCTTTTGCGGAGACTCGGCGCGCCCTGGGCTTGCCCGCGACTGCCGTTCAATGGGGACATTGGCGTGAATCGGGCCTCACTGCCGATTTAGATGAAAACGCTCAGACAGGATTGGCACGGCTGGCGTTGCGAGGCTTCTCGACACGCGAGGGCCTGGATGCCCTGGAACGACTGGCCGGATCGGATACAGGCATAGCCGCATACTGCCCGTTCGTGGAACAACGGGAACAGACCTTTGAAGTCCCCGGGCTCGATTTTGCCTGGCGGCAGCCGGCCGCAAGACACCGGCAACCGGCGGCGGTCACCTCGAAGGGTGCGAAGGATTTCGACCCGGCGACGCTGCGCAAGTTATCGCCCGAGGAACAAAAGGCCGAGTTCGGTGCTTTCCTGACCGACCTGATCGCGATGGTATTGGGCGCCGACCCCAAACAGTTGGACCCGGAAGAGCATTTCAGCTCGCTGGGTTTGGATTCGATCATGTCCATGAAACTGCGCAACCGCATCAGGGATGTTCTCGACCTGGATATCTCGCTGGTCAAGTTTTTCAAGTTCCCCAGTATCGACCTCTTGAGCGAGGTGGTTCGCGAGGCTTGGAACGAGACCCACCAACAGGCCGAGGATGACGACGGACCTTCCGAGGATGCAGATTTACTTGCCAAAGTGGTGAGTTCCGGCGACATTGACAGCCTGTCCGAGGACCAGGTGGAGCAACTGTTGCAGCAGATGCTCGAAGAGGGAGGTTGAGAATGGCCAGGGATAATGACCCCGGATCTCAGTCAAAACGGGCGCTGCTGGCAGAATTACTGTTGGCCAAACAGCGCAAATCGTTTCCTCTATATAACGATACGGTCTATCTCAACGTCGGCGCCCAGGGCATCATGCCCGAACCGGCCCGGCAGGCCGTGGCGGCCTATTTCGAAACCCAGGCGGCCCATCCGCCCTTTTCCCTGGAGTTGGCCGCGTGTGCCTTTGAACAGTTTCAAGGCCTCCGTGCGCTGCTGGCCCTCGAACTGAATGTGCCGGAGAACCGGATTGCCCTGATGGAAAATACCACTCATGCGTGCGCCGCGGTATTGTGGGGATTGCCCTGGAATCCGGGCGACCATTTGTTGCTTTCGGCCAACGAGTATCCGGGCATCCTGACGGTGGTGGACGTTCTGAAAAAGCGTTTCCAACTTCAGGTGACCAGCTTTCCCACCGACGTGACGGACGAGGAGTTGTTAGCGCGTTTTCAAGCTGAACTCAGACCCGACACCCGCCTGGTTTTGGCCAGTCACGTCACCTGGGACACGGGTCGCCTGTTGCCCATAGAAACCATGGCGACCCTGTGCAAAGCCAAAAGCGCGGATTGCCGTTTTCTGGTGGACGCCGCCCAGTCCGCCGGGGCATTGGCGCTGGATTTGGGTCATAGCGCGGTGGATTTTTTTGCCTTTCCCGGCCACAAGTGGTTTTGCGGCCCCGAGGGTACGGGCGCCCTGGTACTGAGCGAGTCGGCCCGCGATATGCTTCAGCCGGCGCTTGCGGGCTGGCGCGCCCTCGATCTGGTCAAAAACCGGGTCGCGGGCCTGTATCGGGATTCGCGGGGCTTGGAAGGCGGAACGGCTTCCCCGGCTCTTGCCGCCGGTTGGCGGGCCGCTGTCGAAAGCCACCGCAAATGGGGCGGTCCTGAACAACGAGCCGGGCGCGTGAATTATCTGGCCGGAACCTTGTGGGCGGGCCTGGCTAATGCCCGGTTCCAGGATCACCCGGTCCAACTGCTGCAGAAAGAGGCGCCTGGAGCGGGCCTGGTTACCTTCCGAGTCCTCGATATGGCCGCCGATAAAGTCGTCGCATTCTTTCAGGAGCGCGGCGTTCACATTCGTCAGATCCCGGACAGCGAGACCTTGCGCGCCTGTCCCCATTACCTGAACACCGACAAGGATATGGAAACCTTTTTGGGATTTTTCCAAACGGATCGTCGGGTCAAAAGTCCGCCGTAAGCGGCCGGTTGACCTGAAGTTTGAAGCATCGCCCTTGCCTTCAGATTGGAGACGTTCGATTTCCTGAATAAAAGAAAAAAATAGCACTCGAAGAGGTGTCACTGTGATCTTAAAAAATGACGCGGAGTTGGTTTCCAAAACCTATATTGAAGCCGATAAACACTTTCCGCTTGTGATCAAGCCGAATCAAAGCGATGTAGACCTTGCCGCCTGGGCCGGGGCCAATGTGGATATGTTGGAGGCCGAATTACTGAACCACGGCGCCGTTCTACTGCGGGGTTTCGGGGTTGCTTCCACCGGTCAGTTTTCCAAGTTTGCCAACGCCGTCTGTGAACTATACGGTGAATACGGTGACCTGCCCCCCGAGAATCCCGAGCAAAAGGTGTATCAATCCACGCCCTACCGTGCAGATAAGATGATTCTGTTCCACAATGAGAGTTCGCATATGCACCAGTGGCCTTCGCGCCAGTTCTTTTATTGTGTTACTGCCGCCGAGGAGGGTGGTGAAACGCCCCTGGTGGATTGCCGGAAACTGTACCGAGCCTTGCCTGCCGAGCTTGCAAAACTGTTCGAGGAAAAAGGCTTGCTTTATGTCCGAAACTTCATCCCCGGCCTGGATGTGAGCTGGCAAAATTTCTTTAAAACCGAGAATCGGGCAGAGGTGGAAACCTATTGCAGGAACGCCGGTATCCATTTCGAGTGGCAAGACCGGGGCGGCTTGAAAACCATGCAAAAAGCCCCGGCGGTGATCACGCATCCCCAAACCGGTGAAAAGTGCTTCTTCAACCAGATTCAGCTTCACCACGTCTCCTACTTGGACAAACGCGTGAGAGCGGCGCTGACCAGGGTCTACGGCGAAGAGGGCCTCCCGCGCAATGTCTTTTTGGGAGACGGCTCGCCGCTTACGGACGATATCATGGAAACGGTTAACCGTTTGTACGACACGCACGCGGCGGCCTATGCATGGGAGGTCGGCGACGTGATCATGCTGGACAACATGTTAGTAGCTCATGCGAGAAATCCGTTCAAAGGTCCCCGTAAAATAACCGTGGCCATGGGCAAACTGGTCCAGGCCGGGGATATTCTCTCCAATTCCCCGCTCGCCTCTTAAACCGGGGGCGGAGGGAGGGTACGCACTCCGGACCACAACGCGGAAGGGGCCCCATTCCCGGGAAGATAATCAAACTACCGGCCGAGGGGAGCACCATCCCCGAGCAGTGGCGTTGTTGAATTTAAAAACACAACACCTGTCCCGGAAACAGGTCCGCCGACACCGAAAAATGGGGTCATCAACCCGGAATGATGCCTACTCCATTTACAAAACAGGGCATCAATCCCAAAACAGAGTCCTCCACGTGACAATTTTAACAACCTCAGCCCCGGAATCGACCTCCTTTCGCCGTCAGCTCGATGACCCCTGACCGGAATAACAACCGAAATTGGGATTGAGTTGACCTGTTTTCCGGGGAAATGTCCTCTTTGAGCCGACCAATATGGTCTCAATTTCGGGAACGGGACCACCTCACGCTCGCCCAACCGGTATGCTTCCCGGGAATGATGCCACCCCCGGCATGTTCAGGTAGTCCTATTCCCGAGCATCGGATCGCCTGAACATCAAAAATACGGCCTCTTATGTAAAAAACTTGCGCATTTATACGTTAATCCTCTATTTGACGCCCGAATAGGGTGTATCTTGGTAAAACCAACATAATTCAGTCTGGAACTTGCGGAGAACGACCGTACAAAGACCAAACCCGAACCCTTGTTTCGCCAAACCCAATATACCCCGCCCCTGTTT
>JASJCB010000045.1 GCA_030066195.1 Acidobacteriota bacterium | reverse complement strand
TTACCCCAGGTAGGCCGCGATGACGGGGTCATCACGACCAACCTGGGTCTGATAGTACACAACGCCCTTCGGGGTATAAGAAGACGGAAACAAAGAAAAATAAGGTCGGCGCCTTGTAAAACCCCAGGTCATGGGGCATTCAGGTAACACCAACATCGGGCCTTAATCGGGATAGGTCGGGGCGGGAAGACCGTCCGGTAGTAACGGCGCCGGAAAGAACCAGAACTTTATCATTCCAAGGTCACCAAATGGATATCGTCACCGCTGTCGATGGTAGTAAATATTTCCGGTTTCGCTCTACTGCCTCTTACGGCAATGCACCGGGCCATCTCGCCGGTTTTCAGGGTAAAGTGCAGCTTTCTTTCCAGGGTCAACGTTTTGGTGTCGAAAACAAGAATATCCTTTCGTTCTGAAGTAAAGTCATCCATGAAGTCGACCCAGCGAAGAATGTAGAGCTTGCCGTGAGCCAGGTAAGCGTCCTGAAACATTTCATAGGCCAGATATCCGGTCGGTTTTTCCATCTTTGCGGGATGAGCCAGGTATTCCCTGTTTTTTTCCAGCAGAAACATGCCCTGTGGTCCGAAGTCTACGGCCGCGTTTCGACTTAAAACCAGCTCTCCGGAAAGGGTGTATTTATCGAAGCGGCCCATGGTGCTGTTCAGATAGTAGAGGAATTCCCCGTCCGCGGCCAATACGGCTCTGTAGAAATAACCCTCGTGGTCGGCAATCGTGCCCGCATCTCCCGCTGCCGATGTCACTTTCAAGTACTTCGGCATAAAAGACTGGATCTTTTCGCCGTCGTTTTGAAAGACATGGATCAGAAAATCGCTATGGGGCGCCGCTGAAAGATAGAAAAGGCGTTTGTCGCGGGCTGTAAAAGCGATCCACGCGGTATAGACGGCAAACCGATCTTGGAAACACCCGTCGGCTCCGAAAAACGAGAATCCTCGATTATCCTGAACAACAAAACCGCCGTCGGTTTGCGGAGCCAGCTCAATGGGCAGCCAAACCTCACCGGGTCCCTCACCTTTCCGGGCAATAACCTTACCTAAATTCTCCGGCGTACTCAGGTCGATTTGCAATACGCGATGGCGCTGGTTTTCAATCAGGTAGAGTCGATCTCCGGCAAAAATCATATCGCGGCAAAAATCGAGATAGGTAACCTCACCAGTTATCTGAAGCACCTTTCTTTCCAATACGCTGTCATCACCATGTAGGAAAGTCGACGCCAAAAAGAGGAAATAGATGCATTTCATTGGGGAAACCTTGGGGAAGCGGGGTTACTACACCGACCATTTTAACCGTACTGAGCAAGCACTTTACCTTGTAACTCCATGCAATTTCAAGTGCGGGGTTGCGGTTCAGGGTTGCCCCTGAACCGCCTTTCCTGTGTTCTCCTGTTACCCCAGGACCCAGGCTTTGAGTAACGACTGTTCCAGAAGGGCCAGGGCGCGGTTGACCGCTTGTGCCGTGGCTTTGCCTACCGAGCTTTGTTGGAACAAAACCGTGTCGTTGCGAAAGACGAATACCGCGGAACGCGCATGCGAGAGATCCTCGCCCTTACCGGTGGTCGTGACGCGCATGCCGGTGTTCAGGTCGATCAGCGTGATCTCTACCGAAATCGAGGTTCTAATCTCGTCGATGGTCGCTCCGCCCACGTTTAGCACCTGTTCCGGCGTAGCGTCCAGTTCCACGTGGGCAAAGGCGGCGTAGTCGGCGCCGTAGTTCTTGAACATGGGCAGGAATTCGTCAAAATCGACGGCGCCGGCCTGCCAGGCCTGACGCGCGCAGATTCGGGACTGCCTGCCGATATCGCTGTAGGGAACGGGGATGTTGAAGCGAGCCATGCCGTCGAGACGGTCGATCATCAGCTCACGCAGCCCGATCCCGATTCTGGGGTCCTGCCACCTGGCGTCGTTGACTTGCGCGGTGACCCCGATCACGGCCAGGGTAGGGAGGTCGGGACGGGGGACATCGGTATTGGCCCAGGGTGGCGTTAACAGCATCACTACCAGAAACGGAAGCCGCAATTTTCCTCTGGTCATAGCCGTACCTCCTCTCGCATTGATTTGCGCGATGAGTTGGTTTCTTTTGGACGCAACGGACAAGCGCCCGAGCGTCGGCGGCTTGAGCGGTGACGGTTACCTGACGAAACGGGGCGGCACTTCTACCCACATGGGGCATTCGAAACAGAATGTCCTAATCAATAATGTAGTCCCCGAAAGTCCATGTGTCAAACCCTTCCAATCTCTCCAAAATTGAAGGACATGACCCACAAGCCCGCCGCGGCGGTTTTTGGGAGTTGTTAATTGATAAATATCGCTTGCCCCAAGCGGTTTTGGGGGCTAAATTATAGTGTGAGACGTTGTTAAAAGCTCCCTAATTATTTATCTGCCGCTTTAGTTTATATCTTTTACTGAACTCCTTGATTTATATACCTGAACACACCGTTGGGGAATGGTGAGATATGACAATCAGAAGCATCGACTTTCAAGAAAAGCGGAGCTGTCCGCGCATCAAGCGGGCGGTACGCGCCGTGTGCGAGATTGACGGAATTAAATACAGGGCACGCGGTTACGACTTCAGTGAAGAGGGACTGACCCTGCTGGGCATGCCCATTATGCCGCGCGCCAAAAACTATGCGGTCATTTGCGAGACGGACGACGGTCACAAGGCGCGGTTCGTGGTTCGCGAGGTGCATCGCATCTTGCTCTACCGCAAGAAGACGCGTTTTTTGCGTCTGGGTTTGGACATCATGAGTATGGACGATCGAGCCCAGGCCTTCCTTCATGGTCTGAAGCCGCCCAGGGTCAAACCGGAAGAGGAAAAGCGGACGAGCCCGCCGCCCCCGCAATACCTTTCGGTGTCCAGGGACCAGAAACGCTTGCAGTTCCAACTGCCCGCCTTTGCCCGTATCGGAGGCCGGACCTATCGGTGTCGCACCGTGGACCTGTGTTCTTGGGGTCTCGGCGTGTTTGCGCCCGATGATTTTCCCCGGGTGGACATTTACGATATTTCGTTTCTGGACCCCGCCGGGAAGGAGATACCCTTGCTGGTCCAGGAGAAGAACCGACGTTTCGACCCGACCGCGGAAGGGCAACTGCGCCTGGGCTTGCAGATTATCGGCGGCCAGGATCGCTATGACAACTTCTTGAAACGACATACAGCGTCGAGCTGAGCACCCGGGCATGCCGGTTTGCCGTCACGCGCCGGGCCCAAGTTATTTTCTGCCCGACCATCTCCAACGGAATCAGCCGTTCGCGTTTGTTGCACGCGGCATCCTCAGCATGCATGTCAATAGTAGACATATCCACGGCTTTTACATTAGTTGATGTCGCCGTTACATTTTCCAAATTTACAAATCATTATTTTTCTTGTCAATTGCACTTATTTTCTGGTATCTCTTATGGCCGTCTCCCAGGGTGACGGCATCTCCGCCGAATGATCCCTGCCGAGACTTGTCCTAAATAACTCCCTTTTGCGGCGCCGAGCCCGGTATGCCCGGGTGCCGATCGCGATCGCCGATATTATGCTTATGTGGCGCAATTCCTATCAGCCGTTAACACTCATTCAAGAAACCACCCGATCCGCTGTCTATCGCGGCATGGACCACGACACCCCGGTCTGTTTGAAGGTTTTTCCGGCTCGGGCCCATGAAACCGCCGGCCGCGAGATTGCCGTTTATCAAAGCCTGCGTCGGCATCCCGTGGCGGGAACACCCACCTTGTTGCACAGTTTCCCGGTGGAGGAAACCGGGGAAGAAGTGCTGGTGACTACCTGGCTGCCGGGTCAGAGCCTTGGCCGCTTCCTTAGCTTTCAACACCGGGCGGTTCCCTGTGAGTCGGCGCCTCGTTGTCCCCTGGCCCACCATTGGTATTGCGCGTTGCAAGGCATTCGCGCCGAGGGCGCCCTGGCCGTGTTGTGCCAAATTGCCGATATCCTGGATCAACTCCACGGCCTGACCGATGACGAGGGGCAACCGCTTTACCACGGTGACCTGGCCCCTGCCAATATTTTGTGGGACGGGACACGAGCCTACCTGATCGACTTCGGGAGCGACGGCGCCAACCACCGCTTTTTCCATCCGCCCGAGGCCGCGCCGTCGCCCGCGGCCGATGTCTTTCAGCTCTGGCGTCTGGTTGCCTACCTGATGCCGGACCTGGCCGAGCATTACCCGGAGTTTCTCAGCGCGGACCCCGCGCGACGACCGGGCGCCGCCCGTTTGGCCCGAGTCCTCCGCGACCGTATCCCGCGTCGTCGCTTCACGCGGCGGCACATCCTGGCCTGGTCCGCCGCGGCGCTGGTGACCGCGGGGATCGGCGCCGGCGCGGCCTATCGGGATTACGACCGCATGTCCGTCAACGAACTGCGGGGACTCCTGCAAATCAACGAGGGCCGGCGCGCATCCATCATTCAGGCGCTTTCCCGAAAAACCAACAGCACCCGGCCCATCCATCTGCACCGGTCCTTTGTCTGGCTGGATGCGTCCACCCCGCGCACCTTCGCGGTTTTTGCCGACCATGTGGTGGAGGTGGGCGATTGGGTGGCCTGCTTCATCAACGGCGAATTGGTGAGAGGCGTCTTTTTGGGCGCCGACCTGGTTGCGGCCCTCATACAGGCGCCGGGCCGGGCTCCGGTAGAATTCCCCTGGCCGGAGCCACATCTCCGCTGGGTCCATCGCGCCATCCAAGCCCGGGCCTGTGAAGCCAGACCCTGTACGGGCGGGAACCTGAGAACGATCGTCTCCGCCTGTGCTCCGATTTACGGTATCCATCCAGTGGCCTTGGAGCGCCTGGCCGGCGCTTCCGTTCTGGGCCGCTTTCATCACTTTTACGAAATCTTGGACCATACAACCCGCCTGGGTTTCCAACGCCGCGGCAATCGCTTGCTGGCCGCTCCCCGAAAAGACTTGCGCATCTTGGATAAATGGGACCGCAAGCTGTGGTACGACGTCCCCCTTCGCGACGCGCTGCAAATCATTGCGTTGGACACCGGCCTCCCTATTCAACGGCCCGACATGGAGAATTTGGACCGCAAGGTGGTCCTGGGCTCCATCGACCTGGCTGAATGGTTCCAAGCCCATCAATTTACCTACACGTTCCATGACGGTGTCATCCGTCTGGGCGAAAGTCCTGACGTGTAGGAATTATGATCCATCATTGGAGGAAATGTTGAAGTATTTATTGTTTTTGATCTTATTGTTATTGCCCTTGACAGCTAGGGCACCTGAAAGCCGGGTCGGCTATCGTGAGGATTCAGTGAGTCCCCCACGATGCCTACATGTAATGGGTTCATGCATAATTATCCTTCCCCCTGAGTAACAAGGTGCCTTGAATGGTTTCAATTTTGATGCTGGGCCTTCTGGCCCAGCATTTTCAAGCAGTTCAAAACAAGGAACCTATAAGAGCTGGACTGGAGTATTATGCCGTATGTGATCAGAAATTGTACATGACCCAAGACAAGAGAATTGTTTCTTGGGATTTACAAAGTGGACAATCTGAAATAATTTACCCTAAAAGGGGCGGATCCTTCGGCACGATTGTATGCCATAATAAATATTTAGTTTCATGTCTTATCGGCTTTGATGGACATTATCATTCTTACATTTTTGTTAAGGGAGAAGTTCTAAGCTATAGCAAAGGCTCTTTTTATCGTTATATGTTTTCTGCTAATGGTCGTTTGTTTTTGTCGCCGAACAGTTTGGAGCCGGGGTATTTAATGCGAAATCCTTTTCCGTTTATGGTGAAGGAGGCCAAAATTATAGATGGAGCAGCCTCGATCATTCCTGATGGCATTCAATTTGGGAAGCTATCAGAAAGGCATCGTGATCTTGATTATAACCATAAAGCAATTTATATCGACGCCCTAAAGGAGGGAATCTTCGTTGCGGTCAGTGCGTTAAGGCCTGAGTTGATTTCCTATGATGAAACTGCAATAGCAAAAGAGACAGAGGATGGCTCTGGTCGCCCTACTTTACACAAGACAACAAAACTAGAAATTCCAAACTGGAGAGACCCGCCGCGCAAGTGGTACAGCCTGGACCATCAACCCGAAAATGAAATCGAGGCAATCAAGACCGAGTTTTTCTGTTCCTTTTCGGAAATCACCGGGATGAAGGTCTGGCGGGACCTGATTGCGGTCATCTATATAACGGCTCGAGATGCGCAAGTTATCGACGGCGAATGCCGGGGCAAGAAAACCGGGATTGCCGTTTTCGAGTACGGCGAGGTGGAGCCCCTGGTCCATCGCTGGTTACCGGATCAAACGGTTCTGGCCGGGAAGACGGAGGAGGGCCTGGTTTTGTTCACCCCGCGTTTCAGCGAGGCGGGCTTGACGCCGGAAATCGAGATTTGGGCTCCGCGGTGATCGGGTGACCGTTGCCTTGCCGTCTTGTCGGGTTTGCATGGATGAACCCGGAAAACAGGGGGTTGCGTGGTGAGTCAATTTTCGAATTTCCGCCGGCTATTCACTTTTAGACCGAAAACATGAAATAATAGTCAGTTTGCTTAGTGCCCGGGTTGACCGGGCCGCGGGGATAGAATATCGGAAAGAGGTTATTATGCACGATTTTTTGACTCGATTAGGGATCGAGGAAACCAACAGCGGCGTTTTTTCAGATCGTTGGTTGGAGGGTCGGGGCGAAGTGGTCGTCAGTTACTCGCCCGCGGACGGGAAGGCAATTGCCCGGGTCCGTACGGCCGATGCGGAAGAATATGAACAGGTGATGCAGGCCCAGTTGGCCGCATTTGCAAAATGGCGGACGGTGCCCGCTCCCTTGCGCGGTCAAATCGTACGCGAAATCGGTGAGAAGCTGCGCGAACACAAGGACGATTTGGGTCGCCTGATCACCCTGGAGATGGGAAAGATCTACCAGGAAGGCTTGGGCGAGGTCCAGGAAGTGATCGACATCATCGACTACGGCGTGGGGCTTTCCCGCCAGTTGTACGGGTTTACCATGCACTCCGAGCGACCCGGCCATCGCATGTACGATCAGTATCATCCGCTGGGGGTGGTGGGCGTCATCACGGCCTTCAACTTCCCCATGGCGGTTCACGGTTGGAACGCGATCATCGCCGCGGTATGCGGTGATGCGGTGCTGTGGAAGCCTTCTTTAAAGACGCCCCTATGCGCGGTTGCCATTCAGAACCTGTGCGCGCCCGTTTTGGAGAAGCACGGTCATGCCGGCCTGTTCGGCCTGGTGATGGGTCCCGACCATGTGATCGGGGAGACCATGGTGAACGACCACCGCATCCCGCTGATCAGCGCCACCGGCTCCACCCGCATGGGTAAGATCGTGGGCGCCAAAGTAGCCGAGCGGCTGGGCAAGTCCATCCTGGAATTGGGCGGTAACAACGCCGTCATCCTGACTCCCAATGCCGATCTTGACATGGCTGTTCCCGGCATTGTCTTCGGCGCCGTGGGCACGGCCGGCCAGCGCTGCACCACCACGCGTCGCCTGATCGTTCACGAGAGCCTGGTAGACGATATTTGTCGTCGCCTGGTGAATGCCTACGGCCAGGTCCGTATCGGCGATCCCTTGGATGAAAGCACCCTGATGGGTCCCCTGATCGACGATGATGCGGTTTCCCAGATGATGAGCGCCTTGGAAAGCGCGCGCGCCGCCGGCGGCGAGGTCCTGTGCGGCGGCGAACGTCTGGACCGCGACGGCTTCTACGTAACCCCGGCCGTGGTGAAGGCCGATAATGACTTCGATATCGTTCAAAACGAGACCTTCGCGCCCATCCTGTACGTGATTCCCTACAGCGGCGATGTTCACGAGGCAATTGCCGTGCAAAACAACGTGCCCCAGGGCCTGTCCTCCGCGGTGTTCACCCGCGACTTGCAGGAAGCGGAAGCCTTCCTGGGTCACCAGGGTTCCGATTGTGGCATTGCCAATGTGAACATCGGTACCTCCGGCGCGGAGATCGGCGGTGCATTCGGCGGCGAGAAGGAAACGGGCGGTGGTCGTGAATCCGGCTCCGACTCGTGGAAAGCTTACATGCGTCGCCAGACCAATACCATAAACTACACTTCCGAGCTACCATTGGCCCAGGGCATTAAATTCGAGCTCTAGGCGAATTGGCCACTAGATAGCAAAAAAACCAATATGAATAAAGCCGCACCGGCTCGGTGCGGCTTTTTTATTGTTCGGAGCCTCGTTTATGGCCTCTATAAAGGACCTACCCGGGCTGTAAACGGTTACATTCGAATAATCTCTATCATTCGCATACTGTTGTTGAGAAATAACTATTCAACGTGGCAAGTTGGCAAGATGGGTAAATTTGATAGAGGCAAACTATGTGTGATAAAACAAAAATAAAAATACTTGCGCTCAAGAGTAAATATGTCTATATTTACAAATGCATCTTTGAAAATGGAGGTCAACAATGAAGAAAATTCTTTCTTTTCTTCTCTTAGTTATTTGTCTATCCATGATGTCAAATTCTCAATCCACAACCAGGGCCGCCGGCAATTATGAATTCGACCCTGAATTTGAGGACTGTTCTTACTATCCACTCGGGCTTTGCATTAGAATCCCTCCACCCTAAATCACGCAAAAGTCGGGACAGTGACCGGCTTTGGATGAACTCGGGTCTTTCTTACCGCTCGTATGGGACACGAGGTCCCTGAACCTCGTCACGATTCGGCAATACCGGTCCTAATCAGGAAGGACTTAATCAAGCGGCCGCTCGCGGTTCACGGTCGGCAACACACACTCAGCCCGCTGTCACCGCGGGTGGCCCGGAATGAAAACGAAGCTCGTCATCGGGCTCCAGTATTAAAGCTTTTTCGATCTCGGCAAAGAATGCCAGGCGCTTATCGATCGGTTCACCTGCATAGCCTCGGGCCAACCCCAGGTAATCCGTAAAATGTCTCGATTCAGAACGCAACAGCGAACGATAGAAGTTGCCCAACTCCTCATCCAGGTAAGGCGCCAACTTTTCAAAACGCTCGCAAGAGCGCGCCTCGATATAGGCGCCGATGATCAGTATGTCGATCAGGCGTCCGGGTTCTGCCTTGCGTAAATGTTTGCGCAGGCCTTCCGCGTAGCGCGACGGACCGATATGGACGTAGTCCACCCCGCGGCGGATCATAAAAGCCAGGACCTGTTCGAAATGACGCAGTTCTTCGCGAGCCAACCGGCTCATCTTTTTCAATAACCCGGTGCGCTCGGTGTAGCGGAACATGAGGTTCAGAGCCGTATTGGCAGCCTTCTTCTCGCAGTTGGCATGGTCGATCAACAGCAGCTCGGGATGTTTCAGCGCCTCTTCTATCCAAGCGTCAGGAGTTTCACAGGGAAGAAAGTCGGCGATGGAAATGCGTCGGGTCATACGGGCCTCGTGATCGATTTTAGCGGCGCCGCGGCGGCGGCCCTTTGTTATAGCACAAATCCGGGCGGAATAAACCTTGCCAGGACGGGTGAGTCCAGGCGACAATTAGGGTTCCACAACCTTCTGAACAGCATTTCAAAATAGAATCATCGTCCCGGAGGTACCCATGGCCAAGGGCAAAAAGAAATCATTGAAGACAAAACCCGATTCCGAACCCAAGTCCGAAGAAGCGACTGTCCCCGATCAACCCGAAGCATACCAACCCCAATCGGCCTTCGAACTTTCCGATGAGATGGTAACCTCCGCGCTTACCACCGGCCGACACCGGGATTTATTGGAACGTTTATTTGGAGAGGAAGAATACGAAGCGCTGGTCAAACTGGCCGGAAAAGCACGTTCCCGTCGCTCCCGGGGCGGGCCCCGTGTGCTGATCCTACCCGGGATTATGGGCTCTAAATTGGGTTGCCACCGCTTCCTTTCATTTCACAACACCATCTGGTTGGAGCCTCTCGACCTGGTGACAGGCGGGCTGAAAAAACTGTCGTTGGCGGACGGCCGCAAGGACATCGAACCTTTGGGTGTCATGATGATCGCCTATCTACGGTTACGGCTGATCCTGAAAGGAGCGGGTTTCGACACCGGTTATTTCCCCTACGATTGGCGATTGAGCCTGGACCAACTGGGCGAACAACTGGCTCGGCATATTCGCAAGGAGACGAGTGGGAACCGCAGCATATATCTTGTCTGTCACAGCATGGGCGGTCTGGTTGCCCGCATGGCCCTGGCCAAATTAGGAGACGACAACGCGGTAGTTCGCCGGGTGATCCAATTGGGTACGCCCAACCACGGCTCATTTGCTCCGGTTTTGGCGTTGCGCGGTAAAGACCCCATGGTGAGCCGCCTTGCCGCCCTGGATACCGAACATACAGTCAAGGAATTGATCACCGGTGTATTCAGCACCTTTCCCGGTCTGATGCAACTGCTGCCTTTTCGTGAAAAGTTCCATCAGGTCGATCTCTACGACATCGCCTCCTGGCCCGATGATCAAATGTGCCCCCACCCGGGAGTTCTGGCCGCCGCACCCGGCGTTCAAGCCGCCTTGCCTCAACCCGATGAACGCTTCAGACTGATCATGGGCGTCAACCGGGAGACGGTGGTTAACATGACCGCCGTAGACGGAGCTTTCCGTTTCGAAACCAGCATGGAAGGAGACGGCACCGTGCCGAACTTCCTCAGTAAATGCCCGGGTCTGCCCACCTATTACGTTGAAGAAAGTCACGGTTCACTGGCCAATAACCGTAAGGTGGCCAAAGCGGTGATCGAACTGTTGGAAAGCGGCAAAACCTCGGTTCTGCCCACCAGTTGGAGCGCTTCCCGGCGCGGCACCGTCAATCGATTGACCGAGAAGGACTTCGATACCGAGGTCTTTGACGGACGGCGCGGCAAACAGATCACCACGCGTGATGTTCGCTATATGCTGTCGGAATTTGTCGCCCCCGCCAAACGCGAATCCGCCCCCGCGACCGCGAATGCCGCCGGCTCGACGGGTTATGCCGCCACGAAGGAAACCATCATCATCGGCCGCCGTCGGCAACATCGGGTGGATCTGCGCCTGGCTCAAGGCAGCATCACCGAGGTGGACGCCCATACGCTGGTGCTGGGCCTCTTCCGCGATGTGGAACCTTCCGGGGCCGCGCGCGCCCTGGACGGCAGCCTGGGCGGCGCCATCACCGAGTTCACCAATCGCCGCATGTTCTCGGGGAACGTGGGTGAAATCTTCATGCTGCCCACCGGGCGCTACAAGCTGACCGCCGAAATGGTGATGTTTGCGGGTATGGGCCCCTTCGATGAATTTGACGAGGATGTCCTGCGCCTGACCGCCGAAAATGTCTCCCGCTCGTTGGCCTGCACCAGGGTCGATTCCTTCGCCACCGTATTGATGGGCGCCGGTTCCGGCGTCGGCCTGGCCGAGTCGCTGGGGTCCCTGATGGAGGGTTTCATTCGCGGCATGCAGGACGTAGATCGCGATTACCGGGCGCGGAGCATCACCATCTGTGAAATGGATCCCGCCCGCTACGTTGAAATTCGTCGCGAAATCCTGCAACTGGCCACTACCGAACTCTTCGACGACATCGAACTGACCGTGGAAGAGGTGGTATTGCCGGCCGCGCCCGAACCGGTCGCCGACGATCGTGTGACGACCCTTGCTCCGGTGGTCGATCCCCTCTACCTGATTGTGCGCAAGATACAAGACACCGAGGCCGATCCTCTGGCCGGCTCCGGTTCCACCGTCGATGCACAAACCCACCTGGCTTTACAGGCGTCCGTCCTGACCTCGGGCGGCAAGGCCGCGGTGATCACCGACTCCTGCCGCATCGAGCGCAGGGCTCTGCTGAGACACCTGGAACGCATCGAAATGAGTTCCTTCAACGCCCGCAACCTGGCGGGCTTCGGTGAGAAGCTGGCGCAAATGGTGCTGCCGGAAGACATTCGGACGGTGCTGGGCACCATCGAGGGCAAGCGCATGGTGGTCATCCATGATGACGAAACCTCGCGTATCCCCTGGGAAACGCTGCACATCGACGGTCGCTTTCCGGCCCTGGCCGACGGCATGAGCCGCAAATACGCCGCGGCCGACCTGTCCGTGGCCAAGTGGTTGGAAAGCCGCCGCCGCGACCGCGAAATGCACATTCTGGTAGTCATCAATCCTACCCGCGACTTGGACGGGGCCGAGGCGGAAGGCAACCGCATCGTGGATGAGTTGAAGGATCACCCATTGATCAAAACCACCGTGCTGCGCGGCTGGGACGCAACCTGGAGCGCCCTGAACGCGGCCTTCCGATCCGGGGATTACGACGTGTTGCACTACGCGGGTCATGCCTATTTCGATCCCAACGACCGCTCCCGCAGCGGTGTCATCTGCGCGGACAACCGGGTTTTGTCGGGCGCCGACCTGGCCGGATTGGGGCAGTTGCCGGCGCTGGTCTTCTTCAATGCTTGCGAATCGGGCCGGGTGCGTTCGGCGGCCAGGGAGCGTCAGGGCGGTGTTTCGGCCAGGGAGCGGATCGACCGCAACGTGGGCCTGGCCGAAGCCTTTATGCGCGGCGGCGTTGCCAACTACGTGGGCACCTACTGGCCGGTGGGCGATGCACCGGCCATGAGTTTCGCGGGCACCTTCTACGACTACCTGCTGCGAGGCGAAACCATTGCGGCGGCCCTGAAAGCTTCCCGGGCCGAGGTCTTCGGCCTGGGTTCGGTAGACTGGGCCGATTACATCCACTACGGCGGTATCGACTTCCGCCTGAAGCAGCCGGAGTAGACCGACCTTAAAGATACCCGGCCTTCCGAGGAAGGCCGGGGTTGCCGGTTACCGGTTTTTCCGCTTCCCGTCAGGGTTGCGGCGTGGTGGTTTCCGTTCCGGCGCCGGCTTCGTTTCCGCTGCCGTTGCCGGAATCCTCAGGTGGTGGTTCCTCCTCAGCGGGCTGATCGCTGCCTCCCTGGTCGGAGGGCTCGCTTTCGCCCGGGGTTTCCTCCTGCTGATCCGGCGTCGTGTCCTCATCCGAGACATCCACCGGATCACCCTTGAAGATGAAACCGTAGCGGCGCATGACCTCGCGACGACGCGGCGCACTCAGGCTGCGCAGGGCGAAGCGCAGGTAGGCATACACGTCCGAGTTGAGTTCATCCACCTGGTTGCGAACGGCCTTCAGTTCGCTCAGTGCGGACTGATGGGCCAGGTTGGCCTGATCCACTCCCTGACACGAGGCTTCGGCCAGGGCCAGGGCTTCTGAAACGGCAGTGACGGTGGGGAGATCCATGGCCGGATAACCCCGCTCTACCGCTACCGTCTCAGCCTTGATCAGGGACCGGGCGTGTTTCAGCCAGTCTCGCTTGTAGCGAGCTGCCAGAAACTTGCCGGACGCATTCAAGCCGAAGATCTTGAAGATCTCCGAGGAATGGCCCAGAACCAGTGCCCGTGCTTTCAGCATTCGCCAGAAGGACCGGCACATTTCGCCCAGGTAATCCAAGTTTCGATCACACTCCTTGACCAGTTTGTGGCGTGTGCTCAAAGCTTGGGTCTTGGCCTCGGCAGCCAGGGGAAAGGCGCTGATCAAGGCCGTACCCTGGTTGACGAGAGACCTGGGCAGCAAGCCCGCACCAAAGCCCACCGTAAGTTCGGCGGTCTTCAGCATGCGGTCAAGCCATTTCTCGCGGAACAAATCACTGTCGAAATACATCACTTTCATAATCGAACTCCTTTTTCCATCATTTTTCGGTTGGGAACCCGTGTGGAGGCGCACGGCGGACCTTGGGAGCTGCGTCCCCTCGAACGGATTCATTAGTAGTTGCGTGACTTCCCGGGTGCGAGTGGTACCTTCCCGCACGCGGCCTGCCCGTCTTGTGTGTTTCGTTCTAGGAATATTTGCCCGGGCGATAGGATGGTTAACTTCCACCATCCTCATAGGTGTAACTGCCTTCGACCGGGGTTCCGGTTATGTTTGTTCGATATCACCTCCTTCCGCGGTGACTTGTTCGCCGCGTTCTGAGTGAATCTTAATGCGCGGTTTCGGCCCTGTCCATATAGATCATATTATTTCTCTTTTCATTATATATGGGTTAAAGATATATATAATCATTTTCTCTCTTCTGGAAGGCAGGTACTCCCGCCTTCTCTGAATGACGGTTGATCAGGTTGTCAATAAGAACCGCTCACGGTCGATCGTCGGGGGCGCCTCGAAAAAACAACTTTGGAAATGCCTGCGCCTCGATCTAAAAACCAAATGGGTTGATTTTGGTAATTTTTTCTTTTTGACGGTCCAAAACCTTGGCATTTCCTTGCCAGGACCACGAATATATTCCTGATTTAGCGACCCGGAAAAGTCAGGAGCAAAGAAATCGTCCTCTTTCTTTGCTCCCTGAAAGTTAGGGGACGAAGAATTATTTTTGGTTCTTTGCTCCTGACTTTTCCGGGTCAAGGAGTCACAACTCTTTTCTTCCACATTCCTTTTCAGGGAGCAAAGAATCATTTTCGATTCTTTGCTCCTGACTTTTCCGGGTCAAGGAATGAGGCCTGTTTCTTTGCTCCTGACTTTTCCGGATCGAAGAATCAGCCGTAATTGCTTGACCCCGGGTTTACAGACACAACGAAAGACAAATCGTTTTCAGCCTCTCGAAGTTGTCAAACCAGGAAATGACTCCGGGTTCGGCGGGAATACCAAGGGGAGGAAACAGGTATTCGGCATTGGAATGCCTCTGAAAACGGTTTACATCTCGTGATCAGTGAGCGATACCCGTATGAATCGACAGGAGCTTAGTTACAGGTTTGAACGATATGTGGCCTCAGGCGTAAGTTTTATTTTAACAGCCACCTACAAAAATAGCCTCAGCACTTCCCAGGACCCGGGCCGTCGTGGTAGAAACCTGGCAGACATACCTGTCGCGGAGGATAGCTTGGAATACGATTCACCCTGGAAAACCATTTTGGACCACCTGCTCTATCACTGTCTGCAAATGATCAATCCCGATTTGTTCGACGATATAGACTGGACGGTCGATCCCATTTTTCTGGATAAGGAACTCAACCAGATCGCGCCCAAACACAAGGTGGGCAACCGATTCGTGGACAAACTGTTCCAGATTCGAATGAAGACCGGCGAGATCAAATGGGTTCTGCTGCACATCGAGGTACAGGTCAGCTACGATTCAGGTTTCCCTGAACGCATGTTCGTCTATAACTACCGCATCTACGATAAATATCAACAGCGGGTCATCAGCATGGCCATCCTGGGCGATTCGGACGATGCCTGGCGCCCTGACAGCTTCAGCTACGGCGGTTACGGCAGCACCATGGGCCTGAACTACAATGTGGTCAAGCTGATCGACTACGAGGAAGAAGACCTGGCTCAAAATGAAAATCCTTTCGCCATCGTCATCCTGGCTCATCTCAACGCCTTGAAAAACGCCGGCGACAACGAGAGCCGGCAGGTGATCCGAGCACGCGCCAAAAAGAACCTGTTGCGCATGGCCCTGACCCGCAACTACTCTCGAGATCAGATTCGCCAACTGACCCTGTTCATCGACTGGGTCATGAATGTGCCCGAAGACCTTGACAATCAACTTAAAGAGGAATTACATAATGAGGTAGGAGAGAAAAAGATGCAGTACATAACCGGCTGGGAAAGACGCGCAATGAAGAAAGGCAAGCTGGAAGGCATGCGCGAGGGCGAGCGGAAAGGCAAGCTCGAAGGCAAGCGTGAAGGCAAGCTCGAAGGCAAGCGTGAAGGCAAGCGTGAAGGCAAGCGCGAAGGCAAGCGTGAAGGCATCCGTGAAGGTATGCGCAAGGGGGAGCGTAAAGGCAAGCTCGAAGGCAAGCAAGACCTCTTTCTTCACCTGGTTCACCGCAAGTTCGGCACGGTTCCCGATTGGGCTTCAAGCCGGGCCAGGGAAGCAGATGTCAAGCAGATCGACCAATGGTCCGAACTTCTCTTCACCGATAAGCCGCTTGAAGAAATCATGAAACCTCGGCGCTAATTGAACAACTGCCGATTACTTCAACGGCAGGCGGATGGTGAAGGTGGTGTCCATGCCTTCCGTGGCGTCTACCGTCAGGGATCCCTGGTGGCGTTCGATGATGCCGTAAGAGATGGATAATCCCAGGCCCGTTCCCTCGCCGGAGGGTTTGGTGGTGAAAAAGGGTTCGAAGATACGGGATCTGATTGTTTGGGGGATGCCGCCGCCGGTGTCGTGGAAGCGGATCAATGCCTGGTTGTCGGCCGTGTTCGTCGAGATGGTCAGGGTACCCCTGGTTTTATCATCCCCCACCTTGTCGCGAATCGCATGACAGGCGTTGACCGTCAGGTTCATGAAAACCTGGTTCAACTCGCCCTGGTTGCCCATGACCACAAGCCTTTCCGTTAAATTTTCTTCAAACGCCACCCAGCGTCGAAAGTTGGGCGCAACCAGTTTCAGGGTCGAGATGAGGCAGGCGTTCACATCCACGGGCGACGGTTTGCCGACCATATGTCTCGAGAAGGTTTGCAAGTGCTGTACGATTTCCGCGATACGACGGGCGCCTTCCTGGATGGTGGTTGACGATTCCGTCAGCGGGTCGATGTGTTCGTCGAAGGCATGCAGCACCTCGGAGCTCGCATCCTCACCGGCCAGGTCGACCAGGAAGTCCTTGAAGTTGATCAGGCCTTTGGTCAGGTTTTGGGCCGCGCCGTGCACGTAATTGGTGGGGTTCTTGATCTCGTGGCCGATACCCGCCGTCAGGGTTCCCAGCGAGGCCATTTTGTCCTGCAGGGCCATTTGCTCGCGCAGGCGCAGGAGGGCATCCTGTTTGTTTTTCAACTCGGCCAGGAAGCGGGCTTTGGTCAAAGCCAGGACGGATTGCTCGCGGAAGGTTTCAAGGTGATCCATATTGACATCCGCGAAGGCGTCCGTTCGGGTAAAGTTTTCCAGGACCAGGTAGCCGTTCAAGGCGCCGTCCAGGTAGAGAGGCAGGCAGAGAATGCTGTGATCGCCTTCCTTTTCCTGAAAGCCTTTGAGCTTGTTTCCGCTCGAATTTTGGGGATCAAGGAACCGCGAGACCATTTCGTTGTGATTGAAGCGGCGACGATCCGGCGGCTGCTCATGGCCCAGCGCCGCCGCCGGTGTGAACAGATTTTCCTCGGGGGATTTCAGGAACACGACACCGGCGGTTGCCTGCGGGATTTGCGCGAGGCCTTCACGGAGCAGCGCCTGCAAAACGGATTCGAGAGAATCGCCGCTTTTCATGCCCCGAACGATCTCATCCAACGAGCGCAGGGAGTTCCGCACACGCAAATGCAATTCCAAGCGCGAGAGCAATTCGCCTCGGGTTACCGGTTTACTGATGTAGTCGTTGCCACCGGCGGCAAATCCGGCCGTCAGATCGGGTACCTGGTTGCGGGCCGACAGGAAGATCACGGGTAGTTCATGGCGGGCGTAGCGCTTGCGCAGTTCGGAGCAGACCTGGTAACCGGACATTTTGGGCATCATGATGTCCAGCAGGATCAAGTCGACGCCGTGATCCTCCAGCATGGTCAGGGCGCTGAATCCGTCGGCGGCCTCGGAGAGGTGGTAACCGCAGGGTAACAAGTACTCGCGCAACACCTGTCGGTTCACCGGATCGTCGTCCACGATCAGCAGGTGGAAACCGGCGCCGGAGTGGGCAACCGGGGGTTCATCGGGTTGTTCGGAGGCGTGGGGCAGAATGTCGTCGGACGCCCGGGCGGCGGGCACGCGATGGGTCAAGGGCGCGTCTTCGGTCAGCGGCGTCTCGTTGCCGTCGGCCGTGGCAAGGGTAAAGCTGAAAGCGGCGCCCTCACCGGGTTTGCTTTGCACTTCAAGCCGACCGCCGTGCAATTCCACCAATTGCTTGCAGATGGCCAGGCCCAGACCGGTGCCGCCCCGGGTGCGCGTGTCGCTCTCCTCCACCTGCTCGAAGGATTGGAAAATGCGCTGTTGCTGCGATTCCGGGATACCGGGGCCGGTATCGGCCACCGTGATCATCGCACGATCATCGATCTGTTCAGCGGTGATGGTGATGCGACCCTCGTCCGTAAACTTGACCGCATTGCCGATCAGGTTGTGCAGGACCTGTTGGAGTCGGTTGGGGTCGGCCGTCACCGGCGGAAAGTTTGCAGGTACCCGGTTGATCAGTTCCAGGCCCTTATCGGCAGCCAGGTTTTCCACCAGGCTGAGCGCGTTGTTGACCGCGGCGCGCGCATCGACCGGGCGTAGGTTGATGGAAAAATGACGTTGCTTGAGTTTGGCGAAATCCAGGATGTCATTGACCAGCGTGGTCAGACGACGACCGCTTTGCATGATGGTAGTCAAATTGTCGCGAACGCGAGGAGACAGGACCCGACCGGAGTGGGCCAACATACCTTCGGCCAGGCCGATGATGCCGTTGAGGGGAGTGCGTAACTCGTGGCTGGTATTGGCCAGGAACTCGTTTTTGGATTGGTCTAAACGGCGCAGGCGTTCGATGACGATTTCCTGTTGCGCGGTCATCTCCTGTTCCTTGCGGCGCAGGGCGCGCTCGGTTTCCAGGTTCCGGCGTTCCAAGGCCAGTTTGTGGCGCTGTTGTTTCAGGTACCAGAGGATGAAAGCCAGGACCGCGGTGATGTAGAGGGTCTTGGCCCACCAGGAAAGCCAGGGCGCGGGCGGCAGTTGGACGGTTAGGGTACGCTCGGGTCCCCAATCTCCGTATTTGTGAGCGGCCTTGACCGAGAATCGATATTCGTCGGCGGGCAGGTTGGTGTAGACCGCGTGCCGGTTCGATGCATTGACCTCTTTCCAGTCTTTGTCGAATCCCTGTAGTTTGTAGCGGTACCTGGTTCTTTGGGGTGCATTGAAAGCGTCGGCCGCAAAGCGCAATTCCAGGGAACGGGTTGAGTGAGGCAGTTCCAGTTTTTGCAGCGTCTCGATGGTACGGGGTAGCATTGAGCCGGGGCCCGGTGATAAGAGATTGCCTTCCAGAAAAAGGTCGGTCAGCTTGGTTTGGGGTGGACGGAAAGAGTCGGTTATCAGGCAGGGGTCGAAGACAACAAGTCGCTTCCGGCCGAGAAAGCTGAGTTTTTCACCCGCAATAAAACCGGCTTTTGGAGAGAAATCCGCGTCCGGCAGGCCGTCGCCGGTATCGTAGTTACGGAACGTTCCCTCCTGAGGGTCGAACCGGGATAAGCCGTTGGAAGTACCCAGCCAAAGGCAGCCTTGCAGATCGGGGAGAATTTTGTAGATGATATTGCTGGGCAAACCGTCATTTTGTGTATAGGACCGGGCCTTTCCGGTTTGGATATCCAAGCGGCTGAGACCACCGCTGGTGCCGACCCAAAGCGTGGCGCCGGCATTCGATTGCCACATGGTGAAAATCATATTACCGGCAATGCTTTCCGGGTCATCAGTATCGTGACTGTAAAGCACAAAGCGACCGGGTCGATTCAGGTCCATTCGCTGCAAGCCGCTTTGAGTACCGATCCAAATGCGTTGGTTTGTTCCGAAGTCGCCAAGAATGGAAAGAAGAGCGTAGTCTGCAAGACCTTCAGTTCCCCCCTTGTGATATTCATCGATCCGACCCTGCCGGTAGGCGTAAAGACCATCAAAGGTTGCCAACCACAATGTTCCGGTCGGGTCTTCCAACAGGCCGTTGATATCCTTGTTCAACCTCCGACCTCCGACCTGTTGAGCCCGGTAGGATGACGGACCATTTTCCTTTAGAAAATACAAGCCGTCGCTTTCCGTGCCAACCCACAAACCGCCCTGGCTGCTTTCCGTCATCGACTTGACGTTTGCCCCTTTCAAATCGACGGTGATTTCAGGTTCATCCGGATTCCCCGTTCGGCGAGACAAGGTCCCGGATCTCTCGGCTAACCATATGCTTCCGTCTTGTTGTCTATAGATAAACTGGGCTCGATCGGCACTTAAGCCGGACAGGTTGTCGGCGAAAGAGGTCGGTACGAGATAATCTACAAACGCGCCGTAGCAACCGAACCAATGGATTCCATCGTCGTCGTGATAGGCGACTTTCTTTTCGCCCGGTTGTATCCAGTCGTCTAGCTTTTCATCGTGCTTCCACCATCGCATGGTATCGATACGAGGATCGAGCCGAAAGATCCCGGAACTCTCGGTCGTTCCCCAAATCAAACCCTTGTTGTCTCTTGATAGCCCGGTTATCTCCGGCCCCGCGCCCCCGTGGCTGAACCATTTGACTTCACCCTGATCTTGGGTGGCCAAACGAGCAAGGCCCAGGCCCGTTCCAATCCAAAGCAACCCGGTCGCATCATCGACGACATCCCATACCCTTGATTCCGGGGTCTCGTAATGCTTGAAGATTCCCGGTTTCTCCAATTCCATACGACTGATCACATCATCGATGTAAACCAACCAGAGCGTTTTCCCATCGTGACTGAGGTGAAGTTTGCGCACCTCGGAGCCGGCCAAACCGTCGGGTTTGTTTTTTTCGAATTGAAAAGAAAGGAAACGTTCCGTTTGAGGGTCGAACCGATCCAAACCGCCCCCGCTGCCAATCCAAAGAAAACCCTCGGGGTCTTCAACGACGGCATGGATATCATTGCGGCTTTGATTCTCACCGGTACCGGAGTGGTTGAGAAAAACCTCAAAGCAGCCGGATTGCCGGTCCAACTTGTTGAGGCCGTTGCGCGTACCTACCCAAAGATTGCTTTGTGAATCCTCCACCAGTGCATAGATGTAGTTGTTGGAGATGGAGCAGGGGTTATGGGGATCATTGCGATAGACTTCCATTTGATAACCGTCAAAGCGATTCAGACCGTCTCGAGTACCGAACCACATGAAGCCCAAGTGGTCCTTCAAAACAGCAAAAACATGACCCTGGCTCAGGCCCTGCTCTCGTCCGATATGTCGAACCGCGTAGGCTTGTTCATCTTGAACGTTGTCCGAAACCGGTTGATTTTGGGCGAGCAGGGGGAAAGATATCCCCCAGGAAAGAAAGATCATGACTCCGGTTGTATAAAGGAAATAAGATGAAGCACCCAAATAGCCGTCTCCATGAGTAACCACGCCTAAAAATCTTTATCGGTCGCGAATAAATTAACTTTTGCGCTCGACAAATATCATGGGCTCGTAAATTTGCAATTAGTGTCATTCGTGATCAGTTATCGGCGGGAGGTTGCTTCTTGAACAAGATCCATCAGGGCTTCGGCCAGGCGTTGCGGACCCTTGCCGTCGATCAGTTTGTTCGCGGTTTTCGCCAGGAGTTCGGCCGCCGTTTCATCGCGACACAATTCGGCCAACATGGTTACCGCTTGCTCCGTCGTAGTAGCGCGCAGGGCGGTTTCGGTATCGTCCAGCGCCGTCAGTTCGAGATCGTCCTCCGGGCGGTCCGGGGTCAGGACCACCGTGGGCAATCCATGGGCCAGGCACTCGAAGAAACTGACGCCATAGACCGCGAGGGCGTACCCGGCCCGGGCAAGGAGCGCCGAGATATCGGGGGGGTTATGATGAACCTGGAAGCGTTCCGCCGGCCGGTCGGGCGGTGGAGCGAAGGGTCCCTGGATCCAGGTAATCGTCAGTTCCGGCGGCAGGGCCGTGTGTAGTAGAGCGGGCAGGGTGCGGCCCAGTCGGTAGGTGTCGCTGCCGCCGGTTAGGATCACCACCTCGGGACGAGGGCTCCAGGATTTGGTGTGGATGGGTTTTTCCAGCAGGTAACAATCCCAACCGAACCTGGTTTTGGGCGATGCCCGGCCGAAGAAGGAAGGCACCCAGTTCAACTGAGCGCCGCTTTCCGGGGGTAGGGTGTGATCGATTCCGGCCAGGACGCAGTGTTCGGGCCGTTTAGCAATGACCTGGAGGAGGTTCGGGGTAACCAGTTTCGGGGGCAGGTCGCAGACAATGATTTTGGGTGGTTTGTCGCCGCTGAAGTCAAGAGCTCGGGCTAAATCGTCGCAGATGCGATGGGGAATCAAGTCCAATTGGGGCAGGTTGGGGGCTCAGCCTTGGATGAGCATTTGGACGCCGGCGGCGGCCCCGTCCTGAAGGGCGCGAGCGGGTGGAAGCATGCGGCGCAGATGGCCCAGGCCCACGGTATCATCGGCAGCCGTTACCAGTAATACAGGCAGGGATTGTTCCAAGACACCCTTTTGCTTGACTTCTGCATTGACGGCGCGCAGTTGCGGTTCGGTTTGGAGGCGACGGATGACATGGCGCAGGTCTACGATGCTGTCGTCCGGGTGTTCGGCGTGCCAGTCCCGGTAGACTTGCGACATGAAGCGATAGTCGGAAGGGGTGTCCACCGAAAGCCGGTGTTCCATGGAGAAAAAGATGGGTTCGTCTTCTATGTAGATGAATGAGGCCTGATCGGCAAATTTGGCCGTAGCGGCGCCAACATGTTCGCGTTCGTGAGGCAGGGTAGAGGCAGACACCAACCGCCGCCAGGTGGAGATGGGATAGGCGTCGATGCCCTGGTGGATGACCTTCTTGCCCTTCTCGCCGCGCACGCGGACGAAGTCGGCCGAGGGATGGTGCTTCAACGCGGCGATCATGCGTTCGATGAGCGTGGGTTCGATCAGCGGACAGTCGCCGCAAATATAGAAGAGAACGGAAGGCGCCGTCTCTTTGACCGCCGCATCGATTCGGCCGACCAGATCATTGACGTCGCCGGGCCAGGCAAAACAGGCGCGACCCGTAGCGCGGGCCCAGTCGATGAGGGGTTGATTGACGGCTTCATCGGTCGTGGCCAGGACGGCGCGATCAAGGGACGGAATGCGCTCAAGCCTTTCGAAGAGACGTTCGATAAGGGGTTTACCGGCCAGGTCGAGCAGATGCTTTCCAGGCAGCCGACTGGAACTGAGACGGGCCCCGACAAAAGCAATCACAGCGGTCATACGGGTGCTCCTCAAACGGATGAAGCGAATCGATTTTACCCCGAACACTCGGGTAAATCCAGGTGTGTGCGCAGTTGAACGGCGGTAGGTCTATGTTAGGGTTGCGTTAAACAAACACCTGGACAGCATAGCGATCCCTTGTTAGCATAGGAGTTTCCGAAAGTTATCGCCTAGTACTTTGTCGGTTTAACGTAACTCCCTCGCCCAGTTATGTTATAAATTAGGTGCGCGTTGAGATTGGATGTAGAGAATCCTTGGCAGATTCGTATCCAACACACCTAACTTTTTAAAAATTTCTAGACGCGGAGAGGCGTATTAGAGCGATGAGAAAATTACTTGTTGTCAAAAGCTTGATGATTTTTTCCTGCATGGCGATGGCCGGCACCCTGTCGGGCACCATCAAGGAAAAGTCCACCGAAATTACCTTGCCCAACGCACGGGTAAGCGTGTTGAACACCACTTTCAGCACAGTTGCTAACGTAGACGGTGTTTACAGCTTCAATATTCCCGACGGCACCTATGAGGTGCGCGTCGGTTTCTCGGGCTTCGGCTCCGAGACCAAGACCGTCACTGTATCCGGCGACACCAAACTGGACTTTGATCTGGTCGCTTCCAGCATCGAGGAAGAAGTCGTGGTTACCGCCAACCGCGCGGTCATCCGCGAGACTCCCGTTGCCTTCACCAACGTGTCCGGTGAGACGATCAAAGAAAGGTACACTTCTCAAGACACCCCCGAGTTGTTGAAATCTGTTCCCGGTGTTTTCTCCCGCTCCAGCGGCCTGGGCGAGTCCGACCTGTTCGTTCGCGGCTTTGACTCGGAGCGCGTCCAAATCATGATCAACAACGTTCCCGTAAACGACCCCGAATCTCAGGTCGTCTACTGGTCCAACTGGACCGGTCTTTCCGGTAACGCCGGTTCGATTCAGGTCCAGAAGGGTGTAGGTTCCTCGCTGTACGGTTCCGGCGCTTTCGGCGGTTCCGTCAACATCGAAACCGACAACTTCAAGGTTGAGCCCTCCACCGGTCTGCTCGGCACCCTGGCCGATATGTCCGGTAACTCCCACTACGTGGGCGCGATTGACTACAGCACCGGTTTCATCGCGGACGACAAATTCAACTTCTACGGTCGTTACGAGCGCAAAGACGGCGATTCCTACATCGACCAGACCACCTACGACGGCCACAGCTTCTACCTGGGTACCCTATGGCAGGTCAGCGACAGCCAGTCCTGGACCATCAACCTGCACGGCGCTCCCCAGGACCACAACCAAGCCGCCAACGTACAGGATCCCGCTTTGCTGGAACTGTTCGGCCGCACCTGGAACCGTCGTAACCACCCCTTCCAAGAAAACTACTACTTCAAGCCCGTATTCGAAGCGCACCACGATTGGACCATCGACAGCCGTTCGCACTGGCGTTCGACCATCTTCGTCACCAAGGGCACCGGCGGCGGCCGTTACCTGCGTAACGACCGTTTGAACCTGGAAACCGGCATCGTAGAATCGCAGCCCCCGGGCCGTCGCGACAACCGTTTCACCGACCCCTTCCGTGACTACACGCCCGCGCGCAGCATGTTCAACAACTCCTGGCGCAACGACTCCCAGAACAAGCACGATCAGTGGGGCGCCAACACCAGCTACAAAATCGTCTTCAACGAGAAGTTCACTCTGGTTACCGGCGGTGAGTTCCGCTTCTGGGAAGCAGACCACTTCTCCGATGCTGAAGAATTCGAATACGGCATCGAAGATTCCGTCGGTCTGGGCCCCGAGGTCATCGATTTCGTTGAAAAGCGTTACGACTACGTGGGTGAAGTGGACAACATGAGCGTCTTCGCTCGCGGTCAGTTCAAGCCCACCGAAAAGTTAACCGTGATGGTGGACGTCGGTTTCCTGACCTTCGACCAGAAGATCACCGAAAATCCCATCCATCAGTGGGACTTCTACAACCGCCGTTGGACCGACATCTTTGCCCGCGCCACCCAAGACCTCAGCTCCGACTGGGACGCTTCCGGCGCAACCACCACGGCTAACGTGATCGCCAACCCCGCCGCCGATCCCGACGCCTACGATCGCGACTACGACTTCTTCCAGCCCAAATTCGGCGTGAACTACAACGTCGACGACAACTGGAACGCGTTCGTGAACTACTCCTTCGCTTACAAGGAACCCCAAGTGGGCGACTGGTACAACCGTTCTTCCGTTCCCCTGACCCAGGACATTCTCGACGAGGAATCCCTGACCAACCTGGAACTGGGCTTCGGTTACCGCTCTCGTAACATGAACCTGAGCGTGAACTACTATGTCATGGAGTTCGAAGACAAGATCGAATCCGTCACCGACTCCAACGGCGATCGTGAGACCATCAACGCCGGCGACGCCGACCATACCGGTTTGGAAGTTGCCCTGAACACCCAGTTCAACAACAACTGGACCTGGTCGATCTCCGCGTCCCTGGCTGACAACGAGTGGACCCGTGTTCTGGACTACGATCCCAACTACGACTATGACAGCGATCCCGACCGCCGCATCCCCGTAATGTTCGGCCAATCTGCCGATCAGATCCTGGGCAGCAAGGTTCCCGATTCGCCCCAAACCATGTGGTGGACCGAAATCGCCTACCGTTCCGATAACTGGTCCGCTTACGCGAACTACAACTACTGGGACGACTACTACGTGCTGTTCGACAACGACGGTAGTGATATTGTCGGCTTGAACGACGACAGCACCCTGCCCACCTTCTCCGAGGTCGGCATCGGTATCACCTACTTCTGGAAGGTGCGCACCGGCAGTTCGCTGGCGATTTCGCTTCGCGGCTCCAACATCACCGGCCACGAGCACTACAACGATGCGCGTTACAGCCGCGACTTCGGTCGCCCCGACGGCTCCGGCCCCTACCTGGGTGTGACCCAAGGCGCCGAAGACAGCTGGTACGCTACCCTGGATTGGACCTTCTAAGTTCCTCCGGGATTAACACACAACCTGAAAGGGGCGGCTTCGGCCGTCCCTTTCTTATTTTTGGCGCCGGTGTTGACGCCTAGCCGAGGGTTGGATAATGCCCGCCTTTTTTTTAGGGTTGGATAATGCCCGCCTTTTTTTTATAGAGATGCAAGGTTTCAAGTCTGTTTTTTTAACGCGTTTTGCCGGAACCTGGAAACTTGCCAATTGCCCTCGGCAACTTGCTATAATGATTTGTTAGCATCGAATCTCCCCGGCATTTGGTTTTACCCGGCGCGGGGCAGGGGCCGTTCATGAGCACGCCTAATGAGCATGATGAGGATATGTCCTCGTTGTTCGATATCGACGGTGATTCGTTACCCACCCTGGACCTGACCAAAGAGCTGGAGGGTCTTGGCGCCGCACCGGATCAGCAGCCCAACATGCCGCTGACAAGCGAGCGTGCGCGCTACCGCATCAAGTGCGTTTTGGGTCACGGCAGCGCCGGAACGGTGTACCTGGGCGAGGTGATCGAGCAAAAACCCTCCTCGGAACCCATTCCCGATATGGTTGCCCTGAAGGTGATGGATTACAAGGGCGATGAGCCCTCCGAAAGCCACCGCTCCGAAATCTCGCTGATGAAAGGCGTCAAACATCCCAATGTGGTGCAACTCTACGATTGGGGCATCGACGGCAAAGCTTTGTTTTCAGTGCTGCACTATTGTGAGCAGGGTTCCCTTTTGCGCCGAGTTTTGCGCGAAGGGCCGCTGTCGGCCGAGACCGCTAAGCGCCTGCTGCGCGAAATGTTGGAAGCCCTTGTCGTCACTCATCGCCTGGGTATTCTGCACCTGGATATCAAACCCGGTAACGTTTTGATTGCCGAGGACGGCCGCTTCCTGCTCACCGATTTCGGTATCTCACGCTCTCTTTTCCAAAAAGATAGTCACCGTATCACCGGCACGCCCGCTTTCATGCCGCCCGAGCAGGCCCGAGGGGAAAACATCAAGCTGGATGCGCGCTCCGATTTGTTCGCCCTCGGCGCCATGCTGTGGTACTGCATCACCGGCGATTTCTCCCATAAAGAGTTATCGCAACGGGAAGCCATTCGCCTGCGTGAGCGTACGACCCTACCCAAATTGGAAGACAGGGTTTCGGATGATTACAAGGATTTAGCCGGCCTGGTAGACACCTTGTTGGCTTTCGATCAGCGTCGGCGTCCCGGTTCCGCCGCCGAGGTTCTGCTGGCCCTGGACAAGATCGATCCACACACCAAAGACAGGGCCGAGGAATGGGAACATATCAGCAAACGCGGCACCCGCCTGGACCGCGAGTGGCGCGTGAAGCTGCGCGGCCAGATCGCCGATCCCGTACTGCGCGAATTGCTGAAGCGCTGGGGCAAGTTCTACCGTCTGCGCCTGTACAATAACGGTGAGCTGATTTGCGACGAAGAGGAACACTCTTACGAGGTCTATATCCTTCTCCACGGCCAGGTAGAGGTGCACCGTCACGGTAAACTGTTGGCGGTGGAGAGTCGCGAGGGCGAGATTCTGGGAGAGGTTGCGGCCCTTACCGGCACCCAGCGCACCGCTCGTCTACAAGCGCGCGGCGAAGTGGTCCTGGCTTCACTCAACGGCGCCGAGTTGGAACAGGCTTCCCGCATTATGCCCGCCCTGGCCGTACGATTGATGAAGGGACTTGCCACACGCTTTGCAGAGCGTGATATGATTGGACCAGTTTAACCATCCGGCGTTACTACCGGCCCAACTATTTCATCGATCCATTTCCAGGGATGCCGCCGGAGCCAGGAGTTTCCGCTTGTCACTTCCAATCCTCAGGCTGGCCAAGCCCGCGGATGTCGGTATCCTTGTCCGCCTCATGGAGCAAACTTTCCGCGACACCTACGGGGAAGCCAATACCCCGGAGAATATGGACACCTATGTGGGTTCAGCATTCAACCGCAACCAGATTACGCGTGAACTATCCGACCCGGCGGTCACCTACCTACTTGCCGAACTGGAGGACGAACCGGCCGGCTATGCCAAGCTTCACGATCGCGAACCGCCGTCCTGCGTAACGGGTCCGGCGCCGATAGAACTGTCGCGCATTTACGCCCGCACCGATTTGATCGGGCGCGGTATCGGCGGCATTTTGATGCGGGGCTGTCTTGACCAGGCACAAGGCAAGGGCCGCAAGACGATGTGGTTGAGCGTTTGGCAGCCCAACCATCGCGCCCTGGAGTTCTACACCAAATGGTCCTTCAGGGATGTGGGCACCATGACATTCGTCCTGGGCAATGACCACCAGACCGATGTGGTTTTGGCCAGAATGGTTTGAACCTATTTGGGACCGACCAACCAGGTCGCGACGGCCGTGGATACCACGTCCCCGTTGCGATTGCGCAGAGTGGATTCAAACCGGTACTCCCGCCTGACCGATTCATCGATGGGATCGAGACGGCATTCAGCGGTAATGGTGCCGCGGGCCTTTTTGTCGAACTGAATGGACAGGTTAGGGCGACTTGACCCTACCCCGCCTAGCGCTTCAGGTAAAGCCCTTCGTCACTTTCGTAAAAAATCAGTGCCTCGGTGACGCCGATGGAAGGCAACAAACGACGGTTGGATTTATTGACTGAGACCGGCTTTTTAGTTTTATAGTCGAAAACGTGCTCGTAAAACTGCCATTCCCGTTTTCTCAGTGGTGTCTTGGCATTGGTGTCAAGGGCGTTCATACTCACATGAACACGATCTTGAAGATGAATAATGCCTAATACCTTGGTCGCCCCATAACTCCCCAGCCGGTAAACCGGTTTATCTGACTTTATGGTTTGCGGAGTCACGTGTTTGAGAGATGAAGTCACCTGGCTGTCTTTATCCAACACAAAGATCTCATAATGCTCATCATTTTGGACAAACTCCGTAAAGCCGACAACATCGTCCTTAATCTGAAAAAACCTGATGACCCCCTTATCATTTTTAGGTTTCCAGGTTGGAAGTGTGAAGGTATCGATAACTTCCAGAGTGTCTTTGTCACGGACCTTTACTGTAAACGGCACATCCCGATGATTGATCACGGAGTATTCAAATGTGTAAAAAACATTCTCTCCAGGGGTAATGCTCATGCTGTAGCCGGATTGATCCGGGATCTTAATTTTGGTTTCTATCTCCAAATCACGATTGAATTTCACAATTCGGCGCATGGTGGATTCATAACCCCAGACGCTGCCATTGAAGGCAAAAAAGCTGTTGCAGCGGTTTAATTCCTTCGGCCCTTCTCCTTTTGCATTAAAAATAGTCACAGTCTTTTCAGGAGTAATTCGGACCAGGGTTTCCAGATAATTGACATACACATCACCCTGGAAAACAAACCCACCGTTGAAGCGGTACAGCTCGTATTCATCAAGAAAATCTTGTCCAATGAAATCTAAATCGTTTACAAAAAGAAAAAACAGAAAAAGCGTCAAGCTGAAACCTCACAGTACAAAAGGAGACGACCCATAAGTAATGAGGCCATCTCCCTTTGCGGCAATAAGCATTCCAGTTCACGAAGAAAAGGAACGCCAGTTAAACCTTTCTCCGGCGATTATCCGGCAGTTTCCATGCACTCGTCAAAGAGTTGTTGCGCCTGTTCGTAGTCCACGCCCTCTGCAAGATCGTTGTAAGCTTCCCAATTGCACTGCTCCCATACAGCTTCGTCACTAGTGTCATCGGGGAAAACCTCATCAGCAGCAATCGCAACAAAACCAATCGAGAGGAACAGACAAAGAAATACCGACATGAATTTCTTCATTGAAATCTCCATTTTTGAATTTTTGATTTATAGGAAGGCTCGCTTGAACGCACTTACCTATGTTTTCAAATTCTATCACGAAGAAATAATCCTATCAATCAATTTTATTTTTTTAGGACACCAGGTTCATAAGATCAGCACGCTACGGTCCGTTAAGGCCGCATCCCGGCTGTTGACAAGCGCGGCGAACACAGCCACCTGAAAATTGTCCACTTTGCTCAATCGGCCGCACCACTGACGATCAACGCCGACGGCATGACTCTCTCGCTTGGGAAAGCCGCCGGGATCGATAATAAGCGTGGTGTCATCGCCACCGCCAAGGAATCGGTCGGCGTCACGCCGGATTTGGCCATGTCTTTCTCCGGTTAACTCCTTATTCATCAGGCCGGCAGGTCTGATTCTTCGATGACGGCCGGCAGCCTGTTCGGTTACAGATGGATGCGCTCCATGGACCGTGGCCGGCAAGAGGCAAATTCCCGATCGAGCCAAAAACAGGAGCGATTGATAGGAAGGATCGGAAAGCATGGATAAATGGGAAGGTGCGCCTTAATCGCTTCTGGTCTTACATCTCAAATCGAAGCCCGGGAGGGTCACTCTTTACCACATCATGACGCGGGGAGCGGGGGCGGCCCCGACTCCCACTCGATTGGAATGACCAGCGGCTCAGAGGCAAGCAAGTAAACATCCTCTATACTGCCAGTCGCAGTCAGGATTGGCAAAAATGTCGCAATAATAATACTGTTGCTCACACAAATCTCTGCACAATGCCGACGGGTCCGGGAGTTCCAAGGCAAAGGCGCCCAAGGCCAGGACGGCAGTCATACCTAGCAAAAGGATCAGCTTTTTCATACAATTTCTCCTTGAATTTAGTAGAAATGGAGGCAATAAGTTTACACTGTGTTGCAGCATAACAGCCGCAACTTGTTAAGATGTACCAGTCGATTATAACACAAGCTTCTGGTTTAGAGCCGGTTTTGGTCAAAATTGGTTGAAGCTATAGTTTGATGTGTCCATCTTGAACCTTTGAGCATGGGTTAAATCACAAAATCAGCAGGTCTGAAATCAATTCTGACAGAATGTTGGCCTGGGCCGGTTACCCAAGTGCCTATAGCTCTTCGACCAGCTCCCGCAAACCAATGACGTGAATGTTCTCGTCTTACAATCACTTTTCGTCCTGGATCCTCCGATCGCGAAGAGGATTCAGCTCATGAACGGTTTCCAGCGTTCCTCCGGCGAGGGCTCGGTGAGCAGGCTGACCACGATCAGACACAGGATCGAGACACCGGCCGCGGGGTAGATGATGTAGTCATAGGCGATGTCGGTGACCCCCAGCGTGTTGAGCAGGCCGAAAACAATGGTGACGCCGATACCCGAGGCAATCGAGCTGACCCCGCCCGCCGGGGTGACCCGTTTCCACAGAAAGGCCGCCAACAGGGCCGGCGTGACCGCGGCGCCGACCATGGTATAGGCATACAGCGCCATGTCGAGAATGCTGACGAAGAACGAGGAGACCACGTAGGCGAGCACGGCCAGGATCAGGATCGTGACCCGCTGGAAGCGGATGATGCCGCGTTCGCTGACATCGGGGTTGATAAAGCGCTGGTAGATGTCGCGCGCGAGATTGGTGGAGGGCACCATCAGGAAGGTGTTGGCAGTCGAGAAGATAATCGCCACGCAGCCCGCCAGCAACAGGCAGCCGGCAACCACGGGCAGGTTGTGCCGACCCAGTTGGAGCAGGATGGTCTCGGTGTTGCGCTGCTGCTCGGCGCTGAAGCCGGCGGCGGTGCCGACGAAATCGGGGTTGTCCCAGTAGAGCCCGGCCCCGAAGACCGCGACGGCGATCAGGACCGTCTCGATCACGATCACGCCCAGGATCATGCCGATCACGGCCTTGCGCGCGTCGGCCGAATTCTTGGCCGAGAAGAACTTCTGGTACATGCTGCTCTCGCCCAGTAACAGGAAGAAGGTCGGCAGGAACAGACCGATCGCGGGCAGGATCCCCAAGCGGCCCAGCGTTGTGAAGTGGGTGTCGGGCAGGGTGACCTGGATCTGCTCCCAACCGCCCGCCTGCGACAGCACCAGCGGTACGGCGACGATGATGCTGACCAGAATGACCAGGCCGTTGAGGATGTCGATGGTGACGATCGACATCATGCCGGCGAGGATCGTGAATACCACCACCAGACCGCAGACGATCGCCTGCCCGGTGGCCGGGTCGACCTCGGGGAAGAGCAGATTCAACAGGCGTCCACCGCCGATGAACTGGTAGCTCGCAATGGTCAGATAAGCGATGATGATGGCGACCGTGCCCAGGATGCGCGCCGCCGGATGGTAGCGGGTCTCGAGGATGTCGGGGACCGTGTACTGAGCGATCTTGCGCACCTTACCGGCCAGGAAGTAGACGATCGCGATCCCCACCCAGGCACCGGCGCTCATCCACAGCGCCGAAAAGCCCTCGCGAAAGCCGCGACCCGCGCCGCCGAACAGGCTCCCCGAGCCGATCCAGGTACAGACCAGCGTCCCTACCAGGAAGTACCAGGGCACGGCGCGACCCGCGACCATGAAGTCTTCCTGGGTCTTGACCGAGCGGCTCTTGTAGATGCTGATCGCCACCAGCACCAACAGGTATGCTGCGATTGCCACCACGTAGATCATCTCATTGCTCCTCGTCGTCCTTGTCAAACTGTTACTCTAGCCGGAAACCCCGGTGGAGAGCAACCTCTTCAAGACCCCACGGAGCACCGACGGCCATCACCCTTCTTCAACCATCATACATCCGGGCCCTTGGATTCCGGCCAAACCGGCAAGAGCCGACTCCTCGATCGAGTGTCAACAACAGGACCCTTTTTTGGGGACCTCCAGTATTGAAGGTATGAACTCTTGACACTAGCAGTACAGGTGATTGGTGATTGAAATCAAGTTTCGTTTTCTTTGGCCAAAGCGCGCGACCAAATCTGACTTATGCGGTGGCGCGTAAGGCAAGTCCCGGTTCTCATTCCAGAACGAATCGGAACCAGCTTTTGGCTTCATGGGCCGGCCAGGTGCCCAGGTAGGGCCGACAACAGCCTGGGCGTCCCCGTTTCTGTCGGCCAAGGCACAAACTACAAGTTTGTCCTGAAGGATCCCGGCCATGCCCCTTGCGGCGGTGACCCTCATTCATCGGAGGGTTTCAGGCGTTTTCCAGTCTCCCAGTCTGTCCCAATTTCTTTGAAAAATAAGAAAGATACACCGTCAGGGATGAGAGGGCCCAAAATTAATTTCAACATTTTTTTATAACAGGTGTCTTGTAAAAGAAGTGATTTGCCAAACGGAGGTGCAGATGTTTGGAACAAGAAGTTGTGTTCAATGGGGTCGAGTTGGCAAGAGCGAGGCTTCCTAACGAGCCCCTACTGCTTGAGCAGTTTCTATGCCGGCAACAGCCCGGTGGTCCAGATGATTGCAAAACGAACTCTTCCTCTGTTTCAACGTTGGAACCCTTGAATTCAGCAATTGTCGGGTCCGGGAAGGAACCCGTTTAGCCCCGCTACCGGTCAATGGTGACACGATGATTTCACCTTGCCGGGTCTCGTGTGCCAACCGCTCATTTAGACCATCTAACCGATCGACTAAGGATAGCCGTCACAATCTGGTCACAAAGCCGCCGGCCTGACTCACCGGCAAAATCCATAAGATCACTGAATCCTGGCCTGAAAATGATACGAGGTGTTACCATGCCGGTTAATGTCTATCGAGACTTTGTGATTCAAATAACAGCATCGACAGATGGTTTGTATACCGCGTGGGCAACAGACCCGGACAAAGGCCGTACCTCCAAGGTAGAATTTCGCTTGCCTGAAGGTTTCAATAGCTTCAAAGCAGGGGGGATTTCCCGTTCCGACCGCTGCGTTCATGTCAAGCGCCGAAAGCCGGGACTCGATGCTGAAGCGGTGGGCAAACGCCTGTATGATGCCTTGTTTCAAGGCAAACTCGGCGAGCGCTTCCAACAGTTTCGCCGACAGCCCCTACGGCTGGAGTTGGTGCTGGAAGGGGGCCGGGACGCGTCAGCGCGGCTGCACGCGTTACCCTGGGAGATGCTCTTTGACGATCATCATCTTGGACTGGACAGCCATTATTCGATTGTACGCTCGGTGACCGATACCGCGCAAACCGGGGAGACCTTTGGAGCCTGGTCGACATCGACCTATGCCCGGCGACTCAGGGTGTTGGCAGTTGCCTCCGATCCCGAGAACCTGGAAACCCTCGATTTGGAAGTGGAAAAGGTTAACCTTACCGAGGAGAAACTTCAGGTTCGGCACCTCGATGATGTCAGTCGCCGGGGCTTGCAGGCCCGATTGCAAGAAGGCTTCCATATCCTGCATTTTATGGGGCACGGCGGCATCGTGGATGATACCCCCGTTCTCTATTTCAAGGATGCCGAGAATGGTTTTCGCACCGTCAGCGGCACGGATCTGGCCAATGACCTGCGTTGTATTGGCCACAAGCTTCGGCCGAATCTGGTCGTACTCAATTCCTGCCATGGTTCAGCGGTTGTCGGACACGAGGACGATCTCAGAGGCGTAGCCCTGGAGCTTTTCAAGGCCGGGGTTCCCGCCGTGGTGGCCATGCGACGCGAAATTCCCGATCCGGCCGCAATCCAATTCAGCCTTGCGCTTTACCGGCAACTGGCCCAAGACAAAACTGTCGATGAAGCGGTTGTTCTCGGTCGCAGCGCCATCTCCCAACTGCCCGAGTCGGAAGGCGGCAGTAGTTGGTCCGTTCCCGTGCTGTTCTCGAAATTGCCCAATGGTCGGCTCTTTCGCAATCCGTTCCCCTGGAAACCTCTTATTGCGGCCTTGTCGGTACTGACGCTTTTTGTGGCCGCCTTTCTGATCAACAAGGCCATGGCCGATATTCGCATCGCTTTCGATGAGGTGCGGGGAACCGAATCGGCGCTTTGGAAGGATACCACGCCCCTGAAGATGGGCCTGGCGGTCGTCAAAGGCGTCACACCAGTCCGGGATCAGGCTGATTACCAGGTAGCTGTTCGGCTTGAGAACGGCAAGACAAGACGACTTGTCGCCACGATTATGGATCGCGGCGGCAGGCCTCTTCCTGAAGTAATACTACAGGCGGATTCCGCCGGTACACCTGAGGCAATCGCGGACCTGAAGGAGGAGTTGCTCTACCAGTTGTTGGACCGTCTCAACCTGCTCGATGAACAGGCGCGGGGGGAAATCAAGCGCTTGAGACCGGTGACAGCGCAGGTGCGACGCACCAATAGCAAGGGTGTTGAGGCCATGGAGGCCGGCGACCTGCTCGCGGCCGAACAAGCCTTTGCCAATGCCGTCGATATGGATGAAAACTACGCTGTTGCCCATTCGAATCTGGCGATGCTGTTGTTCAGGCAGGCCCGCTATGAAGAAGCCTTGCCCCATGCACAAAAGGCGGTGAACCAGGTTGATGTGTTCCAGGTTTTCCACTACAACCTGGCCTGCATCCAACTGGCCTTGAAGGAAACCGAGGCCGCCACGGTGAGCCTGGCTCGCGCGATCGACTTGGATCCCGGTTACGTGGCAGCCCGTCACGAGTTGGGCAAAATCCATCTGGCAGAGAAGAACTGGCAGCCGGCCCGAGCCGCCTTCGAGCAATGTGGTGATTTCGTGCCGGCTCTCAAGAATCTAGGGCGCCTGAGTAGAGCATTGGGTGCCGCTGAGGAGGCGATTGTCTATCTTGAACAAGCCTTGACCCTGCCCCAAGACGATTCTCTGCAAACAGCCGAGATCCTTTACCTGCTGGCGCTTTGTTATCGCGATATGAATCAGTTGGACCTGGCCTGCACACGGGTGGCTGCTTACTTTGCCATTCCTCATGCCGAGCACCTGAGCTGGCGTAAAGAGCTTGACCAATTGAAGTGTGAACAAACGGTAATGCTAAACCAAACTCAGCGAGAAGTAACCGTAAGAAACGGACCCTTCGCCCTGATCACCGATCTCGAAGGTCCCTTCACTGTCAGCGCGGCCGGTCGACTATGGCCGGCCTCTTTTCGGGGTGCTTTAAGCCAGGGTTGGACATTAACAACGTCCAAGAAAGTCGTTGCCACACTACTTTGCGCCTCGGGTAACCTGATAAGCCTGGAAGGGCCGGGAACTTGGGTGATCGATGAAGCTTTATGTACGATTGGCCAAAAGCGAGCACCCGGCCTCTTCTCCTTACTCTCCGATCAGTTCAGCCGCGAACAACTCTCTCTGGGACCCACCTTGTCGCTTTATTCTCGTGGCGATGAAAAATACGTGATGTTGGCTCCGATCGGGTTCACCAGCTCACCCAGGCCCGAATTAGTATGGACCGATATTCCCGATATGGCTGAATGGCGCCTGACCCTTCGAGAACCGGGGCGGCGCCGTCCACACCCGCTCAAGATCAAAGACCCCAACCGTGAATCGATACCCAAGGGCAGTAGTACAATTTCTGTCTGTCGCATGTCTTGGCCTCGGCAATGGCCGCCACTTCGGCCTGGAAGTAAGTATCGGGTCACGATTGAGCCCATATTGAACAACAAACTGGGGTCGGGGCCGGTCCGAATAATCGCTGACATGCAACTGGTTGATACGCCGGATGTCTTACAAAAACAGTTACAGAAAATCGATACGCCGGCTGATGAGCCGGATTCCAAACTGTTACTCAAAGCGGCCGCCTATCGCGGCGCTGATGACCGGGGTGCCGCGATTATGGTTCGATTGGATTTGTTCGCAGTCCGAGCCGAGCTTGGCGATGCCCTGGCTCTTGGACAGGCTTATCTCGAAGCGGGTCTAACTGACTTCGCAATACCCTGGTTCACTTACCTGCTCGAACGCAAAATCGATGTAAGCATGCTGACAAAAGCAGAAGAAGGTCTGGGTCGAGCCCATCTGGTTGAAGCCCGCTATCAGCAGGCCCTGCTTCATCTAACCAGAGCGCGTGCCTTGTATTTCCAGATGGGCAACCTGTTGGCAGTGGCTCTCATCGATGAAGCCATTGCCGAGGCGGAGAATCTGTTGACCGCACTAGAATTTCGATAGTGTTCAATACCAACGAATTAAGATCGAAGTTTTAACATTTTCTGAAGCCTGGTGTCCTACTTAAGTGTGAACAAAATGCGGGGCTTTGGTACCGGTTCAAAATTAGGAGATCGATATGCGCGCTTTCTGGATCATGTTCATTTTGGTCTCTCCGCTGTTGGCGAGTCGATCCAGTGCCGATCCTGTGGACTCTTCTCGTCGTCCCGGCAAGAAATGGGCGCTTTTGGTGGGGATCAACCGCTATCAAAACCTGCCGCCTTTGCAAGGGTGCGTCAACGATGTAGGCTTAATGAAGGACCTGCTTGTCAAAAATTTCGGGTTTCCTCCGGGTCAAATCATTGTTCTTCTCGATGAGAAGGCAACTCGCAAAGCCATTATCGAGCGATTCGAGCATCATCTCATCGACAATGCGCAACCAGGCGATACCATCGTCTTTCATTTCTCAGGACATGGTTCGCAAATGCCGGACACATCAGGAGACGAGCCCGATGATATGGATGAGACCCTGGTTCCCTACGACAGCCGAGACCCGGCCGGTAAGGTCTTCGATATCAGTGATGATGAAATCAACGATCTGATCTCGCGACTTTCCCAAAAATGCAAGAATATCACCCTGATCTTCGACAGTTGTCATTCGGGTGCAGGTCAAAAACCAGGCAATGTGCGAAAGGTCAAGCCTGATCGAAGAACGGTTCCGCGAATCCCCACCCAGAGGCAGGGCTCGGATGGAGCCGCCGGCCTGCTCTCAGAGGGAAACAGCAACTACACCCTGATTTCCGGCTGTCGTTCCACGGAGTTGTCTAACGAGCTTCGCAAAGGTGATCAAAGCTACGGAGCCTTGACTTTTTCCTTGGTAAAAACTTTGCGCGGCCGAAGTGAGGCGACCACCTGGCGCGATATCATGGACAAGGTCGTGGTCGCCGTTCAAAAGCACTATGCCTGGCAAACGCCACAACTCCAAGGACAAATGGACCGGATTGTCTTTGGGGAATTAGATCAGATAACGGGTTCCCATATTCTCGTGACTGGTAAGGAGGGGGATCGTATCCGACTCAACGCCGGCCTGGTCCATGGCCTGACTGCAGGTTCGGTTTTTGAAATCTATCCGCCGGGTACGAAAATATTCGAGGGACCCGGTCTGGCCCGGCTGAGCTTAACTTCAATCGAGCCATTCTCTTCCCTTGGCCGACTCATCAAGGGCACCGATGTACCGGTGAATGGCCGTGCGGTGGAACGGGAACACCGCTTCGAAGAAAAGCAACTGAGTGTTTTCTTCCGTGATCTGGAGAGCTCCCAATTACTGCGCGATGTCAAGGCTAAGTTGAAGGCGTATGCCATGGTTTTGCCCGTGGCAGAGGGGGAGTCCTACCATTTGCTCTTGGACCATGATCGACCAAAGTCCGTGGTAACTGTCAGGGGAGCGGATGACCTGCCCCTGGGCAAATCTTTACCTGATGGGGCAGCGAATGCCGGCAAGGCCATTGTAAACACGGTCCTGGCTTGGGCCAAATGGTTCAACCTACTTTCAATCGACAACCCCGACAACAGCTTGGATATCGCTTTCTCTATCAAGGATGCCGGCGGTAACACCAGATCGGCTTTCCAGCCGATAGGAAAAAGCCAGGGTCGATTCCATCCTGGTGACCTTGTCACATTTGAGGTCATCAATAAGTCCGATTTCGAGATATATATCGCTGTCCTTGCTCTTTCCACGGACGGTAGCGTGAGCGAGCTTTACCCTGCCGGTGAGGGGCAACAACCTCTAGCCCCGGAGAAAAGCTGGTCAGTCACCTTCGAAGCCTACCTGGAAGATGGGATCGAACAGGAAAAGAACATTATCAAAATCTTCGCGGCGCTTGAACCCCTTGACATGAGCTGTTTGGAACAGAAACCTATCAAGATCGGTTTGGGGTCGCGTGTGGCTCCCAACCTTCATCCCCTGGAAGTATTGCTGGGTCATTCAACACGAGGTTTCAAGCTGCCGGACAAGGCCATACCTATCGCATCCTGGGCAACTCGTCAAGCGGTCGCGGAAATCAGGCGGAAAGAACCCTGATTCGAGGTTCGAAACAACCGTTTCGTATAACAAAACGATAAACGTCCGTGTCTATTCAAGCAAAGTCGCTGGTCGGCTTACCAACTTCTATCCGAGTCCAACCGGCAGATGCCTCGTGGGATTCCGGAACCCCTCTGGAGAGTCATTATGTACACAAGTATTTCCCGTAAAGTTTCTGCTTTGCTACTACTCGGTCTCTGCTTAGGCCCGCTGTATGGCCGAATCCCCGATAACTTCGAGTTGGTACCCCAAGTGGCCCATCGATTCGCCTTAAACGACATTGCCCATGGTCCCAATAATGCCTTCATCGCCTCAGCAAGCTATGACCGGGTTCTGCTTTGGGAAATTGCCGCCGAGCAGGTGGTACGGGTGATCGCGGACGACAACCACGGTTATGCATGCCTTGCCTTCAGCCCGGATGGCAAGCTGTTGGCTGTAGGTGCGCGCAATCAGAACATCACTCTGTGGGATATTGCATCCGGTGCTCGAATTGCCGTCCTGGAGGGCCATGGCTATCCGGTGCTGGACCTGGCTTTTAACTACGACGGCAGTAGGCTGGTCAGTGCCGCTTCTCATTTAGATAGAGAGAATGAAACCAAACAAGGTGAAGTCAAAGTCTGGGATGTCGGTGCCGGTGTCGAATTGTTTACCCTTGCCGAAGAAGAGGGAGCTATTGAACCCGTATGCTTTTCCCCTGATGGGCAGACCATTGCCGGTGGCTCGTTACACCATACCCTTGTGCTCTGGGATGCAAACAACGGCAACCGGGTGCGTACTTTTAGTAAGTTCAATCTGTTATTACAAGCTGTGGCCTTCTCTCCCGACGGAACCCGGCTTGCCACCTCTGTCAGTGGTATGGATCAGGCCCGTTTTCCAGCCAGAGGTCTAATCCTCTGGGACGTGACCGATGGTCGCCAGATCCATACTTTCTCAGATTACACGCCGAGCGTTACCGCCTTGGCATTCAGCCCTGACGGTCGTCACCTTGTGTCGGCGGCCAATGACGATGCTGCCTACTTTTTCGAAAGCCGATCTCAACCAGGGCAAGCGGCGGCGGTAGACCAATCCGCTGCCCAAAAGAAAAAGAAAAAAAAGGACCGTTCCAAAAAAATCCGTTTCGGCACTTTTATCAAAGGCGCTACGAGCATTGCCAGGGGGGAGTCGGTCAGTGAGTCGGTCAAAGGCATCGTAGCGGATACCACCGTTGCTCCAGTCTATCCACTCAATGAGCATACAGCCTTCAAACCCAAGAAAAAGAGAAGCATGAGCTTGAAGCTTCGAAAAAGTAAAGGCAATAAATTCATACCTCAATTCATTCATTTTGGTCAAATATCGGTCGCGGGGAACAACGCCGAAGACCCTGACCACATCGAAGCCGTCCTAAAGCGGGAAGATGGCGGTCCCAAAAAATGTGAGCTCAGATTGTGGGACACAAAGACGGGTACAGACGCGGGAATCCTTTTTGAGGGATCTTCTCCTATCTACACGCTGGCTTTCAATCGCGAGGGCTCTCATTTGATCACAGATGGCGAGGGCGGTAATATCCGACGTTGGGGAGTCGCTGATCGGCAGATTCACCAATCCTTCAAGGGCGTGACCTTGGGATCCAGTGAACTAAAATACAGCCCGGACGGTCGCTATGCCTTTATTCTTGATTTCAAGAACAACTGCCGCATCTGGGACACGACCAACCCCAGCAAGATGACCATGCTCAGAGGTCATGACGGTCCGGTAACCACCTTTAGCTTTTCTCCAGACAGCAAAACCATTGCGACGGCCGACATGGGCAAAAGCATCAGAATCTGGAATTTGGCCGACTTCAGTCTCAAAAGAGCCATCCAGGGCGCCAAAAAACATATCGGTGCTCTGTGTTACTCGCCCGACGGTCAACAACTGGTCAGCATAGGTATGCCTATGGGAATATTTCAGAGAAAAGGTGAACTGAGATGGTGGGACGTCTCCAGCGGCAGCGAAATTTTCAAAGACAAGAGTCGGCGTATAGGCCGAAAGAATTATCAAGACGGCTGTTTCAGCCCGGATGGTCGCTACTTTTTGCTTAACGCTGGAAATGATCAGTTGGATGGTTATGCGGACCTCTGGAATGTGGCAACGGGCCGACTGGAAAGAACCTTTGCAGGTGGTGTCGCGACCGCCTTTACACCTGACAGTAAATATCTAATCACAGCGGGTTATAAATTGGTGCTTTGGAAAACAGAAACCGGCGAACAGGTACGCGAGATGGTCATTCCCGGCTCCGTCAAAGATCCTTCTTTCAGTCAGACCGCATCCCAATCAAACGAGTTCCAATCCATTGAGAAATTGAGAAATGCTCCGCTATTTGGCCTGAGTGTCAGCCCGGATGGCCGCAAGCTACTGAGCAACCATCAGAACACATTCCATGTCTGGGATTTGGACCAGGGCAAGCTTTTGTTTTCCCAAGACCGCTTTACAGAGGCCGGCTTTAATGGGGACGGCTCTATTATTATGGCCGGTGATTTGAATGGGCGCGTGAGGCTCTGGGCACTAGAGGAAGATAACCTACGGCCATTGATCACCATGATTGGTTTCACCGGCAGTGAAGATTTCATCATCTATAACGAAGACCTTCATTATATGAGTACCCGCAATGGTTATGAAGGGATCGCGATTGTCAAGGACAACAAGGCCTACTCCTTCGAGCTATTTGATTTGGTTCTCAACAGACCCGATCTGGTCCTGGCGAGCATACCGGGCTCGGATCAGGGGCGTATCGCCGATTTTCATCATGCAGCTAAGAAACGATTGGAGAAGATGGGCAGGAGCAAAGAAGATATCGAAGCCTTGATGTCGCCTGACAAGGCTCGGGAGGTCGATAATCTCAGGCTACCGATGATACGGATATCCAGTGATCAGAATATGGAAGTTTCCGCCCCATCGATGATGATGAAGCTTGAAGCAGAGGACGGGGATCACAGCTTGGATCGTTTTATGGTTTGGGTTAACGATGTGCCTGTTTACGGTAGAGAAGGAAAGTCCATTGCGGACTTGAACACGCAAAAGCATGAGCTCCTTGCCGAATTGGCCCTGAGTCCGGGCCGCAATAAAATTCAGGCTCGTGTAATCAACGCTGAGGGTCGTGCTTCTCGTCAGGCGACCCACTATGTGTACTGCACTGCTGAAATGGAACCGTCCAAGAGGTACCTTCTTGCGATTGGTGTTTCGGATTACATGTTACACGAGGATATGTTCGATCTGAAATACGCTGCGAAAGATGCAGAGGATCTCGCGACGGTCGTCGAAACAATCCGGGGATCTGAACCCGAACAGGTCGTCATAAAAAAACTTTTGAATCATGACGCCACCAGAGATAACATCCTTGAGGCCCGTTCCTTTCTGGCGCAAGCAAGGGTCAACGACCAGGTCTGGGTTTTTGTCGCGGGGCATGGCATGCTCGACGATGGAGATTTCTATTTCGGTACGGCCGACATCGATTTCTCCAACCCGAGTGAGACCGGCCTGCCCTATAACAAGCTTGAGGGATTGGTAGATGGCATTTCCGCACGGCAAAGGTTACTGCTGATCGATACCTGTTTCTCCGGTGAAGTGGACGGGAAACCGGGGCGGGTCGACACTGAGTCTGATTCCTCCGGCGGTAGCCGGGGGTTCAAGAAGAGCAACACACGCCAACAAGCCACGAAAACTGTACAAGATCACTTCCAGCTCATGCAGAGGCTATTTGTCGATCTGCGGCGCGATTCGGGAGCCGTCGTACTAACCTCAGCATCCGGTCGAGAATTTGCCTATGAGGAAGAAGCCCTGGAAAATGGTGTGTTTACACACGCTCTCCTCCAGGGTTTGGCGCCGGGCCGGGAGTCCGCTCCACCCGCCGCCGATATGAACAAAGATTATCGTATCAGTGTTAGCGAACTCAAACGTTTTGTCATCAAGCGGGTTGCTGAGATTAATTCCATGCAAACCCCTACAACCCGTCGGGAAAACCTGGCTTCCGATTTTGTAGTGGCCGGCTATACAAGACCCCCCTCGAAAAAGAAAATCACCAAAATCGAAAACGAATGGATGCTTTTTGCAAAGGCCGCGAATGGCGAGATGATGGACGTCATTTGGGGGAACCGTTGGAACGATAAAGACAAGCCTGACAAAGTCCCTGGTGATTGGCGTTGGATTATGCAAACCGCTAAATATCGCTATATCTATGGGTTGGAAACTCCCGACAAGGAATATTCAGACGCGGGGCTCTGAGCCGATGCCCTACCAACAGGCGCTGTCCGGTCACATGAATGGCCGGGCAGCGCCTGTGACACGGCTTCGGTAGGAAGCCTTGGATAAAGCCGGCAGTCTCTGCAAACCAGCCTTCATCAATATCAAGTTCGATCGCGATCTTCTGACCAATAGGAAAGCACTGTCTTCTGCAAAGAGCACAGACCCCAAAACACCGCAAAACCAGAAGAGCACCTGAGAACAAAGACATTCGGCGCATTTCAAGCCTCCTAATCAGCGGAACCCGGGGGACGAGATACCCTTTTTTCAACGCACACTCGGGAATAAGGACAACCGGCAACAAAAGTGCAGTGCAAGATCAGGCTCTTTAACAAATCGATTGAATGCGTGTCTTGTTTATTGAACCGAACCTGTCAAGGAGGGAAGCATGAGCCAACACATCTATTTCAACGGCGTCGATCTGGAAAGCGGTGAGTGGCGGCGACCGCCGCAATCGATAGCATCACTGATCGCATCCATGGCTGTTGGTGAGATGGAGGACGCGTTGCAGACCAGGGACGTTGCCGCCGGGGTGGACCCTTTAGACCTGAGCTCGGCAGGTTGGGGCGTGATTGTTCATGCCGATGACGTACCGGTTTTGGAAAATCTGGCGCCCCTATTGAACAAGCGGAAGGAACAGGCGGGTGAGGCTTACCATGAACCCATGCTCTACCAGGACGGTGAAACCGCCCTTCAATTCCTCAACCGCCGGCAGGCCCCTGCTTTCGAGGCGGAGCCCGACACTGTGCCTTATTATCTACTCATTGTAGGCCCTCCCGAGCGGATCGGTTTCGATTTCCAATGTGAGCTGGATGTGGCCTATGCCGTGGGCCGGATCTGCTTCGACCGGCCCGAGGACTACACCCACTACGCGCAAAACGTGCTGCGGGGTGAAGCAACCATGATCCCGAACGAACCGGATGTGGCCGTTTTCGGTGTCCAAAACGGCGACCACTTGACCGAGATGGCTTCCGAAAGCCTGTTGATCGCCTTGAACGACAAGATAAACACAAAGCGTGAAAGTGGCCGGATTACCTGGTCTCTAACGCCATATGTCGCCGGTGAAGCCACCAGAGACTGCCTGAGCCGCCTACTGGGCGGCGTGCAAACTCCGTCGCTTCTGCTGAGCGTTTCCCACGGCATCAGCATCCGCAAGTCGGCGGAGAAAAGGATACGCATGCAGGGCGGTCTGATCTGTTCGGATTGGAACAAGCAGGAAGGCCCCAAAAAGCGCGAGGACTGCTTCTTCGCCGAGGACCTGCCCGAGGACGCCGACCTCACCGGCCTGATTGCCCTTTTGTTTGCCTGCTACAGCGCGGGCACCCCCGAATTCGATCAGACCCAAACCCCGGGCAGCAAGCCCCGGCGCCTTCACAAGGTCCCTTTGGTTTCCAGCCTGCCCAAGGCCATGCTGGCCCATCAAAATGGGGCCCTGGCCGTGATCGGCCATGTGGACCAGTGCTTCCAATTTTCTTTCCTCCAGGAAGCCGGCGGTGGTCAGGTGTCGCATTTCACAAGCCTGCTGATGCGTCTGGCCTCCGGGCAACCCGTGGGATATGCCATGGAGCATTTCAACCGCCGTTTCGCTGCCGTGAGCGCACGACTCGCGGGTCAACTCATGGCTCCGGGAACCGAAGACAAACAGGCGCAATTGACCCGGTGGTTGGCCTGGCAGGATTCCCGTAGCTACATCGTTCTCGGCGATCCGGCCGTTCACCTGCCCCTGGCCGCGAAAAGGACGCGGGAACCTGACCGGGTATCCGGGAAGCACGAGGGGACGGCGCACAAACGGGCCGCGCTGATCGGCTGTGCCACCTATGGCCTTCAGGGTCCCGAAAACGACCTGGAACTTATGGAGGACCTGTTGGCGCCGCATGGTTTTCTATTGAACAGCCTGAATGGAGAACAGGCAACGCGGCAGCGTATACTCAGGGCTCTTGAACAATTGATCGAGGACAGCAACCCGGAGGACGCGGTCCTCATTTATTACTCGGGTCACGGGGGTCTGGCCCATAACCCGGATTACCACCCGGACCAGCAGGAAAGGAGCGGCCAACCGCCCTATTACCAGTTCCTGGTGCCCACCGACATGCCCCTTTCAACCACCTCCGACTTTCGCGGTATCTTGGATCGGGAACTCTCCGATATCCTGGCCCGGTTAACGGAAAAGACGCGCAATGTCACCGTCATCCTGGATTGCTGCCACGCCGCCCGGCTGATGCGCGATACGTCGCAGCGTTGCCGCGCGTTGCCTCGTGCATGGGACCTGGGGTTGGGCCGGGCCGTTGAACGCGTCTCGGGTTTGCGAAGGCGCCATGCCGGGGGCAATCCCCACGTGGTCCGCCTGAATGCCTCGGGCGTGATGCAATCGGCTTGTGAGTATCAGGGTGTGCAAGGCGATGTGGTGGGCATGCTGACCGAATCACTCTACATGATCCTGAAGGGCCTGGATCCGAGTACCGTCTCCTGGCTGACGGTCGGCAGATGGATTCGCGAGCGCGTCCTGGCCATGAACGCCACCCAACGGGTCGACCTCGCGGGTCCGGCAAGCCGATTGCTGTTCCAAACGGAAGAAACGGAGCGGACCGGAGTTCTGCGTTTCTTCTATGACCGCGATCAACCCAGCCTGCGCGGCGGCCGTCTGCAGGGCGTCACCAGGGGTTCGGTCTATGCGCTCCTACCGGAAGACGCGGAGGTTGATACACCGGAGCGCCAGTTGGGTGAGGCCCGTGTGACCCGGGTTTTGGGAGGTGTTTCGCGGGTTGAGGTCCGTTCGGACCAGCCGCTCCATGGTGTTTTACAAGCCTTCCCAGTGGAAGAAGCGGTAGCTCGTCAACCCGTTTCCATCGAAGGCAAGGCGCCGGAAACCCTGTTGGCGGGCCTGGCCGGGTCGCGCCGGCTCCGCCTGGCCGAAGAGAACGAAGCCCACACCCCGTTGAGAGTAAAGATGAAAGCGGGCCACATGCGCGTGCTGGATAGCGACGGTCTGGAGATTGGCGAAGCATGCTCGGATACCAACCTGACTTTAGAAAAGTTAACCCTCCTAGCCAGAGCCCGTCTGCTGCGAGCCATGACCAGTGGGACCGGCGAATTTGCCCTGAAAACCGATCAATTGGCACTGAGCTGGGGCCGGGTTGCGGCGGGCGTCAAGGAACCCTTGCCCGACAGGGGAGCCATGTTACGCCTGGGCGATACCATCTATATCGAGGTGGATAACCGGGGCGCCCGCCCCGTGTTTATCAATGTTTTCGATCTGCAATTGAAACGCACCATCGAACTACTCACCGACGAACAGCATTCGGGCGTCGAGGTATCACCGGGAGAGAAACGGACCCTGGGCTTCGACCCCTACGACCAGGTCTACGACTGGGAAATGGCGTGGCCGGACGATCTCCCCACGACAGAACCCTTGCCGGAGACACTGGTTGTGTTTGTGACCGATCAACCACAAGACTTAACGGCCCTGGAAACAAGGGCGCCGGCAGGGGTTTGCCGCGGTCAGCGGCAGTCCGCGTTAGAGGGGCTCATCGACCATATCGGCCAGGGGGTGACCCGCGATGTGCGCGCTCGAAAGAGGGGGGATGTGCGGTATTCGATCCGGCATCTGGACTTCCACCTGAACCCCAACAGCACGGCGGAGGACACCCCGAGATTCCTGCGGGATGACCGGCTGCACGACAGCTTCCCGGCCTACCTGGGAAGAACACGCGGAATGGGGTCAGGCCGAAAGCTGGCGGTATGCCTGGATGCGTTGGTGGTTCACAAAAATCGGGCCTGGCTGGGTGCGGATATCCGCATCGATGTACTGGTTACCACCAACGGCAAGTATGGGCAAAAAGGGGCTGTCCATCAACAGGCCACCTTCCGATTCCCCGGTGTCAAGGACGGCGACCGGTTATCTTTCGGGAAGCTTTTGGTGTTTCACGGCATGGCACATGACTACGTGGATATTGCCATTTGGGTGTCCAAGCATCGCGGCAACGAACCGGATCTGGGTGATATGCTGCAAACAAGCCTGAATAATCAGGGCTTACAAGGGGCGATCGGCACCCTGGGCGGTCCCGAGGCAGCGGCCGTCGGTGCGGCGGCGGGGGCGGCGGCGACCCTCATCAACATGGCGGGCAAGTTGCTGGCAAGGTTATCCGGTGCGGCCATCGGGTTATACCGCACCAGCTACCTGGCTCCGGAGAACTTCGGTATCGGCAGACATCCCCGCGAAGGGAGCGAGCGGATTCAGGATTTTTCATTGGCCTACCGCGTGTTGGATATGGACACCGTTGATATGAAGTGAGTGACCGCATGATGGTTCGATTATGTTTGCTCCTATGGCTCTTGTGTTTCACCTGCTGTCATTCCCAGAAGCCCTCCCTCGCGCATCTCGCCCGGTCAGCCGGTAAAGAGGCCGTTTCCCTTGACTTCGATCAGGTGCGGGATATCAACGTCTTTATTCGTTCTTCAACATACAACAACCTGATGCACTATTATGAATTCCAGTTGAGATTGAGTTGGTCGGATCGGCGGGGGTCCGGCTATTGGATGGATGGGATCTTGCGCGCCGATGAGAAGGGCCGGATGTTGATCTGGCAAGAGGAAAAAATCAGCCGCAACCTGCAGGAATACCGCCGTCAAATGGAACCGGAGTGATCTGCCGCTCAAGCTGCGGAACGATGCCCTGTTCAAGCATGCTCTGCTTCCCGGTGTAATTGAAAGTAAGGGTAACGGGAAAAAGGCAACGCCGTCCCTCCCCTTATCACTGAGTGCATTGCCTGGGGACAACGTTGCCCTACGGCAGGTTACTGAGTAGGAAGCCTATGGACAACGTTGCCTATAGGCTTTCCACTGAGTAAGTAGCCCATGGACGACGTTGCCTATAGGCTTTCCACTGAGTAAGTAGCCCATGGACGATGTTGCCTATAGGCTTTCCACTGAGTAAGTAGCCCATGGACGACGTTGCACATAGGCTTTCCACTGAGTAGGAAGCCTATGGACGACGTTGCACATAGGCTTTCCACTGAGTAAGTAGCCTATGGACAACGTTGCACATAGGCTTCCGAGTCAAATTGATATATCAGCAAAAACCTTGCTATACTTAGATTCTTTAGGTTGTGAAATGAAATCAGGTCAAAAGACGTGTCCGCGTGGTGAGGATTCAGCCCGCTCTAACCCCCACTTTCAATTACACCCTCCCCGGTATCCCGGTACCTTGCCATTAACATTCGGAACTATGATAGGATAGGTGTCCGCCTCGTGTTCTTTTCGGGTTTCAATTCATTACAAGTTGGAAGCCCCCGGTTGGATATCAAAAACCAGGACGCGTAACCTTTGATGGATGATCATACCTTTGAAACCAATTACAAAAAATACCGTCGATCAGTTTTATTTTTTTTCACCAAACAGGGATTTTCATCGGAAGAAGCCAATGATCTCACCCAAGAAGTCTTTTTGCGTGTCTATAAGGGCAGAGACCGGTTTCGCGGCGAGGCCTCATTCAAAACCTTCGTTCACAGAGTTGCCGCAAACCTGTGGAAGAACCAGATCCGCGAGGAGCAAACCATCAAGCGCAAGGGGGTCGTGGTACCGTTAGACGAAACCAATGCGGACCGCGCTGCCGATGTGTCCGCGAACCCGGCACTCTCGAATTTGATTCACCAGGAGAGGAGCTCACGCATGCGCGAGGCCATTGAACAGTTCCCCGAGCAAATGCGCAACTGCATGCTCTTGCGCATCTATCACCAGCTCAAATACCGGGAGATCGCCGCCACCTTGAAAATATCCGTCGAGACCGTGAAAACTCAGCTTCATCTGGCCCGGGAGCGCCTTGGCCTGGAACTGACCGAGTCGGATCCTTAAGCGATGACAGGGGATGTCGTGATGCCTTTGTACGAAATAAAGAATATCACCCGCCTCAGTGGTAGCGGCGCCCGGGTATTAGGCCCGGCAGGGAGAAGAACATGAGCGAGGAAAAGCGGGAAACCGGCAAGGCCCTTCCCTCAGGTAGAGTCAACCATCCCGATCTCTACAAGGCGTTGGCTGATATGGTGGAGGAACGGCAGCGGGCGGGCATGAAGCCGCCGAGCCCGGAAGAACTGTTGGCTTACCGTGAAGAAGAACTCAGTTCGGAAGCGGAACGCGACCTCCGGGACCGCCTGGTTTTTGATCGGGAGGCGGTGCGGACCCTGCTGGATCTGGACGCCTTGCCGGAAGCCGCCGCGCCCACGGAGGAGGATGATGCCGCTTGGGCCGATTTTAAGGATCGGCTTCGTGACGGGGAAGCCGAGGTACACGCCGTTCCAACGCAAAAGGGCGGTTCGAGCCGCCTCCCGCACTACCTGGTTCACGGGCTTCTCACCGCTGCCTGTCTCTTTCTTCTGTTTACCGGGAACTTTGTGGGGGAGGACAACCGGCCCGATCTATCGGGCAACGTGCTCGAAATACAATTGGATGACATGGTCACCCGTGACCTTTCCGCAACCCCGTTTCGCTTCCAAGGCCCGGAACAGAGCCTCTACATCAAACTGCCCACCAAATGGCGCGACTTCCCTTCCTATGGTTTCGAGATCATGGATGCACGGGACCAACTTGTCTTTTCCGGCACCATCGACGGTCCCAAGCGTTACCTCACCTGCCGGCTGTCGGCCCGGTTTTTCAAATCGCCCGGCGCGCACCAGATTCAGGTCGTTGGCGTCAGGGACGGACAGAAAACAGATCTCGGCCGCTTCACATTGCATGTTACGCTTTAAGACATCTTGATACGGCTCATCTTTCAGGAGCGTTCCATGCGTTTTCAGCATATGCCGGCGTTGATCCTGGTCACGGTCTTCCTGCTTGCAGGTGGTTGTTCCGACCGCCCTCGCTCTCAACGGTTAGGACCGGATCAGCCCATTGAAAAAAAATCCCCGGGCACGGGCGTTCATTTGTATCATTTCGAGGCGTCGGCCGGTCGCTATGAGGAAATCGAGGTGACGCAACCCGGTTTGAACCTTCTGGTTTCCTGCTACGGGCCGAATGGGGAACTCGCCTTTTCCCGCGATGCCCCCATCGGCAGCATCAGGCGGGAACTCCTCTGCCTGCAAACCGGGCCGGGCACCTATCGGCTGGAGATCAGCGCCTTGCGGCCCAACGAGAAAGGAATCTACCGAATCACCCGGTCCAGCCGGGAAGCGGGTCCGGACGAGCTTCGCCGGGCGAAAGCGTTTGCCCTCTCCGTGAAGGCCGATACCCTGGAGGGCGATGCGGCCTTGGATGCTTACCTGCAAAGCAGCCGTCTCTGGGAAGCGGCGGGTGACCGGGAACAGTGCATTATCGATTTATGGCGACGGGCGATTCTGTTCAAGGAGTTGAGGCGCATCGAGGAACAGCTTCTTGCCTACCGGCAGTTGGTGCCCATGGTTTCCGAACTCGATGACGACCAATTATTGAGCCGGATCTATCAAAACCTCGGCACGACTTACGTGCGCACCGGTCAATTGGCGCGGGCCGTCGATCATTACCACAAAGCATTGGCGTTACGGCCGCGGCAAAACCGCGACCGGGCCAACACCTTGTTTTCCCTGGCCAGAGCTTATATCTTCGGGGGCTCTTTTACGAGAGCGGAATCCTTACTGGAGGAGTGTCTGGTAATTCGGGAAATTGAGGGGGCTGTCGATAAACAAGCTTGGGTGTACGCTGAGCTGGGTTGGATGCATCATGGAAACGGCCGTTTTGAAGATGCCCTCAAACAATACCGGCGGGGTTTGCAGTTGATAGGAGAAGATTTTCCCCGCATTTCCGCGGCGATTCGCAACTACGAGGCCGGAACTTGTTTTGCGCTGGGAGACCATACCAGGGGGCTTCAGATTCTGGATGAGGCCAGGTTGCGGCTTTCTTCCTCACCGACGGACGTACAACGCTTGGATGTGCGGCGTGCCGAGGCCATGATTGCATTGAAAAAGTATCGCAAAGCCATCGATACATTGACGCCTCTTCTCGATGTTTTTCCGCCCGAAAACAACCCCGCCGATCATGCCTATATCCGCTTCCAATTAGCACGTGCCTTCAAAGGACTCGGTGATCTGGATACCGCGCCGGCACACATGGCCCAAGTGTGGGATGCCATGGGTAAGCAGGATGTCGATGCCCTTCCTATCAAGCAGCGTGCCGAGTTCGAGGCGCGAAGAATCAGCTATGCGGAATTCCAGTTAGACCTATTGGTTGAGACAGCAACCGAACCTGCCCGTTTACAAGCCTTTATCTTTGCGGAAGGTATGCGTGCTCGGGGTCTGGTCAATGCACTGATGCCCGTTAAACGTGAGGAGGCAGAAATCACCCGAACGGCAGAAGACATCGACAGGTTGCGTGCCGGCATCAGTACGCTCGCCCTCAAACGTCACCAACATGGAGACGACGGGCGGATCGGTCGTGAATTGGATGATCTATTGCGCCGGTATGATCATGCCTTAACGGCCTCCTTCTCAAAATCGGCTTGGACCATCTCCGAGGCGTCGCCGAACCTGTATCCACAGGTCCAAGCACGGTGGTTGGACCAGAACACCACATTGTTGTTTTTTGCCATGGGCACGGAAGAGGTCTACTTATGGGCGATGGATCATAACGGTTTGATCTTTCGGGCTTTAGGGGCGCGCCGAGACATCGAAAGCAATGTGTTGGATTTTCACGAGGCTTTGCAAAGTCCGCGTCAGAACGGACTTCGAAGAGACCGTCTGGGTCGGCATCTCGCCCAAAAGTTACTTGGTCCCGTTGCGGACCAACTCACCGATCGGTTGATCCTCATCCCGGACGGCGCCCTGCATTACTTGCCCTTTGCCGCTTTACCCAGTCCCCTGAATCAGGGGGCCGCATCTATGAACAACCATGATTTGATTACCCTACCCTCGCTTACGGTTTTGCAGAAATTACAACAGCGTCACGCGGGACGTCGCTCAGGTCAGGAGATGGTCGTACTGGCCGACCCGGAATTCGGCGGCGATTTTAAACCATTGCCCCACACCCGTCGGGAAGCTTCCCAAATCGCGGCCTCGGCTCCTTTTCCTGTTCGATCCTTTGAAGGGTTAAGGGCTGCAAAACACGCGCTGTATGCCTCAAACCTTCAACAGGCTCGCTACCTCCACATCGCCACGCGCAGCTTGTTGATGACTGAACGTCCTGAACTTTCCGCTCTGGTTCTGGCAACCCGGGATGGGGACGGCAAAGCCGTCGATGGTTTTGTATATGCTCATGACATCGAGGCCCTGCAATTGAAAACAGATCTGGTCGTACTGAGTGCCTGTAGCACCGGTCTTGGGAAATCATTGAGAGGCGAAGGTCTGGTCGGTCTTTCCGACAGTTTTCTACACGCGGGCAGTTCCGGCGTTGTTGCCAGCCTCTGGCCTGTCAGTGATGAGGCAACCACGCAATTAATGGAGCGGTTTTACCGCGCCGTCTTCAAGGATGGTATGGAACCGGCCGCAGCGCTGAGCCATGCGCAGCAATCGATGGCGCAAAGTGAGAAATGGCATGCGCCCTATTTCTGGGCAGGTTTTATCTACCAAGGCGTTTGGGCACATTTATGAAAAAATATGCCTACTTTTTTACATAATTTGATTTACGGTGTCTTGTTATTGAAAGCGCCCGAAACTCGGGTCAGATTGAAGGAGGTCACCGTGATAAAGCAATCGAAGAAAACAAGCGATGATGACACCATCCAGGCGAAAGCCGCAACCCTGTCGGTCAATCAAGTGGATACCGGCTCTGACGGGGACAACGATGGTGATGATGTTCCTGAAGAAATCAAGATCGGATTTGATGAATCAGGAGACGATTTGTAATCCCGGATAGGTAGTCAGCGTGCCGTTGGGCACGCTGCGCCCCGCTCATTCTTCCTTGTTTCCGCTCATAGGATTAGTGATCGTTATTCTTAAGTAAGGCACTTTCCTATTTCCGGCCGAGCCCTTCTGCATTCAAACCTGTTCTTTCAAGGAGGTGGTTGTGACAGAGCAACCCATGCAACAGACTGATTATGTGCAACAAAGAATACTGGAACAAGAATCCTCGGTGAAATCTCCCGTACTGGCCGCGCTGTTGGGCTTTTTCTTTCCTCTGTTTGGGTATCTTTATGTGAGGCAATACTTAATAGCCATGATGATTTTTATAGGAGACATTCTGATGATTCTACTTTCGTTTTTTCCCCTCATGCTCCCCTTTCTATTAATTTACCGTATTATCAATAGCTACCATTGCCATAAGGCATCGGTTAAGCTTAATCTTCAGGCCCTCAAGGCTGCGGCGGACGAAAGACAACGGGAATAGAGTCCACCCGGCTACCCGGTGCATCAGTAAAACGGCTGCCACCTCAATCTCAGTATCGTCTCACGATCCGGCCCGACAATTCCATGCACGCCCGTTGAACAGGAGGGGTACGAAACAATAGCATGCAAATGGGAATGGATTTCACTGTCTACCAATCTACAAGAAATGGGAATGATGCGATCCGCGGTCAACTCTGTTTTGCCATCCTGAACGTTCATACTTCCGTTCCTATCACCATGTACCATAAAGGGAACGGTTTGGGCACCCGGTGGTCGGGCGGCCGGGAGCGTCGTCGGCCATCTTCCTCGGGCGACGACCTTCTGATCCGGAAAACCCGTCCCATCAATCATGAAGTTCGGGTCATCGAGAAAGGTACCCGCGGGTTCGATCTGTCCAAGCCGGCAAGTGGATGCCAATACAAGTCTATTATTAGAAGCTGGTTGTAGGTCTTTAACACCCAGCTTTGCCGGAAAGACTTTTGTGGGTTACCTCCATCATCACAGTACCGGATTGATAAAATTTGGGGATTCCCAATATTTCTAAAGTCTTTTTCCTAAGAAAAACATATCTTTTCAAGAAAGAGTCTGAGTCTATTTTTCTTTTGAAATATCTATTTTGTAAAAAATAAATTTTTTGGTATCATTGCATTGCTTTTAAAAATAGAGACCCTTGTAACAAAGGCCGTAAGTTTGGGTCTAATTGCTTTGGCGCCTCCTCCCCGGCGCCCAATTCAGGAGAACCTGTATGAAGTCTGCCTTTATGTTTTTTTTACTGCTAGCCTCAACCCTAACCCTATTTGCTAAAGAGGTTACAGCCGAAGCTGCAACCGCACTCAATGTCGATACGTGTCAAGTGCGCACCCTGGATGCTGACCGTTCCCTGGTCGTTACCGACCAGGAAGTTTTGGATCGGTTCCCCCTACGAACCGTGCTACAAACACTTATCAACCGTGCCAACGTTGCCGGAACCAACACACCCGATACGCTGTGGAGCCAATGGTGGAGCGCACTCAGGCCCCGTCAGATCGGTGATCCCGCCAATGAACCCCATTGCGATGACAACGGCACCACCATCAATGGCTACACCATTCAATGTCCTCGCGCTGAAAGCTCCCTGGAGAACGCGGCGCCCGAGTCCCACGTTCCCGTAGCTGTCTTCAACCGTTTTGACCTGGCGCCCATGGACGGTTCCAACTGCGGCGAATATCGCATCGTCTACACCAAGTCCCCGTTTTCCACCTTCGATCGCAACCTCATTATCTTTGAAGGTGTCCTGCCCAATCCCGATCCCGATGCCGGTGCTTGCGGCTGCCTCCCGGTAGCCGAGTTCTGGGGCGACCTGACCTTTGAAAACAATGTCAATGTGCGTGCCGACATGATTGAAGATTTCTTCTTCAACGGCCTGCAAGGGTTCGAACCCATCATTCGCCCCGAGGCCTATGGCCTGGGCGGCACCTCCGGCTACGGCTCTCCCGGTGTTACCACAGGTCAGATCCGCACCAACATGTTCATGCAGCAACCCTGGACCCTGCGCGAATTCCAATTGGAAAGAAAGTGCACTTCCATTGTCGCGGAAGAAGTCACCGCAACAGCAGAGACCAGGGCGGCAGTTCAGCAAACCGCGGAACCTGTTGCAAGAAACACGTGTAAGCTCATCGTGGCGCCCCGCCCCGTGGGCAACAACCCCCATCCCAGCGAATGGACGGCCAACCCCCTGACACCCACCACCTACCAAACTGAATTCGTCAATTTTTTGCAGACACTGATTCCCAGTGACGACGGCATCAACAATATCGTCCTCACCCACCAACCCGACTTCAATGCCGGGGAAAGTAACTCCCAAGCGGACAATCTGGTGCCCTCTACCAATTTTGCCGCGCAAATCGATGCGCGTCTGAATACCTTGGGCGTCGACCATATCTTCAGTCCTACGCAGATCGGCAACCGGGCAACCACTCAGACCTGTGCCGGCTGTCACATGCAAAGCGACGAAGCCGACTTGGGCAATATGTTGGATTGGCCGGATAAAAACCCCATTTTTGTCCACGTCGACGAAAACAGCGCTTTGTCCAACGCGCTCACCATGGCCGGTGGTTTCCTGGATCACCGCCTGGACATTCTGGAAGAATTCCTGGGTTTCAGTTGCAACAGTTCCAACCAATGTCCCACAATCGCGCGTAACCTGGCGGGAGCCCTCACCAATACGACCGTTGAAAAAGCTGCCAAGAAGGAGAGCCTCGGAGGTAGTGTTACCCACTGACCTTTTCGCCCCAACCTACTGTCAACAACAGTGTCTGCACACCGACCATGGGCAACATGCCCGATTCTATTTGCCTGCCGCCATGTGCCAACCGTGGACCTGTCTATTTGGACGGTGTTCGCATCATCCACCGGGATACCATGGTAACCGAACATGCAGGCATCTTCAGGCCATGCCCATGAAGGCGGGTAGACACCTTTGTTTATCAGGTTCACCTCACCATTACCATCAACCCGATATGCCTGTAATTCAGAAGCGGATGGTCCGAATTCACCAATTCGGGCCTTCGTCTTTCAGAAAAGGCAAGCCGACTGGTGAATTTCTGCGGTGCCGTGGTGACGACCGTGATTCTTCTCTCCAGGATGAAGGTCTTGGTGTTGAGACATCCCCAGCACCGCCGGGGCTCATGTCAAGTAGGGTTTTCAAGGCCGCGGACCAAGAAGGGTTGGCATCGGAATCAAGAGATAAATGGCGGACGCGGTCCACCAGGGTGCGAAGTTCCGGTTCAGAGAGGTTTTCGCCAATTTGGGCGAAAAGCTCACCACGTAAGCCATAATCGTCTCTGGGCAATAGCCCGAGAAGGCTCTCCAGGACATGCTCCCTGTCGGAGCACATGTCGGCAAACTGCCAAAAGAGAGACACTGCTTCTTTTTGAAAAACCTGGCCGATGAGTTCGTAACATTGGAGCGCCGACCAGCTAGACGCTTCGGGTAGCTTGGCGTTCAGAGTGGCATGAGAATCTCGATCGGTATGTATCAATCAAAATGAGACACGAACTCCAAAAAATTAAGGGTCTTCCGGTTTTGGGGGGATAACGGTGCTAGGAGTCGTTAGCTTGGGCTCTGTTGAAGGATAAATGTTGGAACGACCATGGTTTAGGGTTCAACCCCTAGCGCATCATACGAATGTCTTGGCCGCGTAGCTTGCGAAGCGGTCAAGGCATTTCTATGGAGTTCTAGGGGTCGGGTCCCAAAACTTTGGTGGAGCCCCCCTTTATGTTCGACAGGGGTCATGCCCATCCCCCCAAAAACCGGAAGAGCCAATTGAGTTCGACCTCAACGATCTTTAGGTACTGACCCAGATGGGATGCACCGCGAAGATACCTTCGAGCGGTCTCCCAACCATACTGTTTGTTGCGGAGTTCCTGAGCAAATCCATCCATGTATGGCCCGGACGGGCCGGAATGAAGACGTTGAATGGTAAATGTCTCGGTAAAATAATTCGCTAACATGGCGTCCTCCTTTTGGCCGGCCGATTGGCTCGGGCCTAAAGGTAGTACACCATTTTTATGGGGAGGCGTCGCAGCGGAAGAACAGCCCGGAGGCCTTGATATCATGCCTTCTGCCCAATATCCATCGCCCTACTCCCCATAATCATTCGCTTCCCATTAGTACGGTTCTTCGGGGGCAGAGGCCGCGAGGTCTCTGCTCTACCCTACCCTTGCTTATAAGCAGGGTCATCATTCAGGCCGGCTGTCGGTTTCTTACCCAGGTCGAGCCACATGAGGTTTGTTCACGCTACTCTGTATCTAACCCGGGCTTTTTGAGAAGTTGCGACAGGTGTTGTTTTTTCCGAGTCAACAACTTCGATGCCCGGGAATGATGCTACCTTTATAGTTCCGTCCGGTCACCTTCCGGTGAAAGGAACCGGTTATCACCACCGATATCCCGGCCGCATGTGGTTTTGAGACTCCGATTGCCGGTTGAGAGAGATAGACCGATTCTGCCGGGTGTGTTCCGGCAATACGAGCTTGCGGTGCGAATTCAGGTCTTGTAACGAACGGCTCGAACCCAGCCCAGTACTTCCCGGCAACCCTCCACGAGGACTTGAAACATGGTCCGGGCGCGTATAAAGGCTTCGCCGGGTTTATTCGAGGGGGGCTGTTTGTTGATGGTATCGATGCGGTGCGCGCACAGGCCCAGCACCAGGGGCACGTGGTTGCTGTAGGGCCCGGCGACGGCGGCCGCTTCTTCGTATTGCTTCAGTTCAGCCTCGCCGCCCTCTCCCCGGCAGAGCGGTTCCAGGCGTTCCAGCACCAGGCGGGAGTAGGCGCGAAAACTGGTGGCTTGTTGCCGTAGCTCCACCAACATATCATCCATGTGCTTGGGATCGATGCGCTCGGTCTCTTCCCAAATTCGGGTCAGCATCACATTCGGCCGGAAGGAGTCGCCCAGACACTCGGCCAGGAACTGTTGTAACGGTATGTGCTCGAAATGATCGAACCGGGCGCCGCTCTCGGTGGCGTTGATCGGCGGCCGAAGACCCTGCTCCCCCATTTTTGCGGCCTGTTCGCCCAGCCACATGCGGAACATGGCCATATCCAGCGTGGTGCGCACCATGCCGTGTCCCGACCAGGCCGGAACCTCCGTCATTTGCTTGGCCACACCGTCCTGGCTTTGGTAGCGCGCCCGGTTCCCCTCCGATTCGTTCTTTCCGAATTGGTCCGGGTAGATGATGGCGCCGGTTTGTCCGTCATCGCGAAAGGAGACCTCCCCGTACCGCGTGACGCTTGCATAGGCCCGCTCTCCCTCGAAAGCCAGGTCCTGGCCGATCAGTGCAATCGGTTCGCAACCCATCTTGCGCGCCAGCAGAAAGGCGGTATTGGCCACGCAGGGCCCCGATTCCCAACAGTCCTGGTCCTTCTGCAGGGTTTTTTTCAGGAACGACATGCTGTAGGTTTCCAGCGTGGGGTAGATGAAGAGACGCGCCCCGGTTTCCCCGAAGGCGTTGGGGTGGGAGTGCTGACTATAGACGCCGAAAACCTCGTCGGGCATATCGACCAGGTCCGATGTGGTATCGCCCGTCTCCATGCTCACGACCAGATGCGGAAGAACACCCAGCCGTTTCATGGCGCTCAGGCTGGAGTTCATGGCGATCAACAGGCAGCGCTCGCGGATCTCCGGGGTCAGCAGGTGAAGGTTCTTGTCCAAACCGGGACCGGCGGCGAGGATCAGGGCCGGTTTATCCCGAAAGGCGTTTTCCAGGCTGAGCGCCGTGGGAAATCGGGTGCGTTTTTCGAAATTGACCAGGAACTGGTAGAGCAGGGTCGGTACGCGTTCCGTCTGGTCTTTGGCCATGCTGAGGGCAACCATGCGACCGTGTGTGATCTTGTGCTGGAATTCCGTAACCAACCCCGGATAGCAGCGGGAGTAGGTCGGCAGGATTGCCGTTTTCAAGGCGCCGGAGGCGTTCTCGGGGGTACTCAGGTGTAGCGTCATGGCGTCCAGGGAGGTGAACAGGCCGATGCGGCTGCCGTCGATGCCGCCCAATTCATGGCGGTGAACCAGAAAGGCCGCGGCCAGATGTTTGTCGGGCTCGAAGACGAACAGCGAGGCGCCGGTCCGCATCACCAGACCGGCCAGTTGCAAAAACAGGCCGCCGCTGCCCACGCCGAACATGGCGATGATGCCGGCTTGCTGTAATTCGCCGCCGATGTTCAGGGGCTTCGCGCCCTCCAACAAGCGGCCGTCGTGGTGCGCTTCCCAGCCCTGTTCCGTTTGAACCAAAGCCCGCGACGCCGCCTCGCTACGCAAGCACGGCAATAATTCGGTGAAAGCATTGCTTTGCCGGCGCATCAGGTTTTGGGTTCGCTCTTTCAGGCACATGGCCTCCGGGTCCATCAAAAGCCGCCTCACCACTAAAAAGTCGATGGTCAAGTATAACCCCGGAAACAGATCGAGAACAGGGAAAAGCCTTCGCCCTTCAAGGCATTCTCATTTCGCGGATTCCATACCGTTGAACCCCGGGGGGCTTTTTTCGTCCATGGGGCGGTGCGGCCCGTCACATGAGGCAGGAGTAATGCGGAGAACACGAAGCCTCCACCGGCCGGAAGTCCACTTTGTGCTGGTTTTATGATAACCTTTGGGATTCCGGCGCAGAGGGGTGCGCCACTTGACAGTCGGGGGATAAGAACGGTTCATGGCATTTGGCAAAAAAAGCAAGTTTCCCAGTTACTCCAGCAGAGAACGTCGTCGGCCCGGTGTCGGCGTCCTGATCCTGGTCCTCATCGTTGCCGCGGTCGGCTGGTTCGGTTACAAGAAGTACATTTCAATGAGCTACAACAAGGCCGCCGCGTTTCTGGCCGAGGGCAGTTACGACCAGGCTGAAGCCGCCTTCCAAAAGGCCGCGAAGCTGCCCTTCTCCAACGGTTTGGGGCAGGACGGTTTGGGCGCCGTCGATTTGTTGAAGGGCGACCGGGAAGCCGCGAAAGCGCATTTCGAAATAGCGCTGGAAAAGAAATCTTCCATATCTAAGGATACAGCGGCCGTCATTCTGGACAGCTTTATCGATCAGGGACGCTATGACGGCGGCAAAGTCTTCGCCGACTTTCTGAAAGACCGACTTTCCGAAAGCGCCCTGGAAGATCACGCGGTCAAGCTGGCCGCCATTTGCCTGGGGACCCGTGATCTGACCGGCGCTGTCGAACAATTGAGCAAGGCCGGCCCCCAGTTGCAGAAGAGCCGGCGTTACCAACAGTTGGAAGAAAAGATCAACAAGTATAAAAAGGAAGGTCGCGTACCCGTCTTTCTGGACCGCAAGGGTCGCGAAGTACTTGCCTTCAACGTGAAAACCGACGATTACGAGTTTACATCTCCCCGCATCTTCGCCGGTTGGCAGGGCGACGAAGGCATTGCCGCATTGCTGGAAAAAATGGACCCCGTGGACAACCAGAACCTGGTCCACACCACGCTGGATCTGGACCTACAACGCGCCGCCCAGAGATCCATGGGCGATTACAAGGGCACCATGATACTCAGCGATCCGGCGACCGGAGACGTCCTGGCCGCATTCGGCTCCAAGGGTTACAATCCGTTCAGCTACGCTTTCGAACCCGGTTCGGTGATGAAGGTGCTCACCTATGCCCTGTTCCTGGAAGACGGCGGCGATACGGCTCGTTATGCGCCCAAGAAATATCCCAGCGCCATCAAGATCGGCGAGGACACCCTGTGGGATTGGACCGAGCAGGGACGTCTGGAAACCGTGGAAGAAGGTATGGCCGTCTCCTGTAACCTGATGTTCGCCAAGATGGGTGTAGAACTGACCTGGCCCGGTCTAGGCAAGGGTTTCACCCGTTTCTTCGACGGACGTCGGCTGCCCGGGCTGTGGGGCGAGGGCTATTACGGCGGTATTCTGGAAGAACCCGCCACTGATTACGACCTGGCGCGCACGGCCATCGGCCTGCAATTCCTGGAAACCTCCGCGCTGGGCATCCTGCTCATCCCCGGCAGCGTGGCCAACGGCGGCACTGCCATGACGCCGCGCCTGTTCACCCACTTCGCCAACGTGGAGGGCAAGACCTACAAGGAAGCCGGCAGCGAAACCCTGGGCCGCCTCTTCAGCGAACGCGTGGCCGACAAGGTCATGACTTCCATGGTTGCCTCCCTTACCGATAAACGCGGCACCGCCCGGCGCTCCAAGGTGGATTTCGTGGAAAGCGCCATGAAGACCGGCACCTCGGGCGACCGGCCTTTCAACTCGGTCATGATCGGCTTGTTCCCTGCCGAAGATCCCAAGGTCGCCTTCTCGTTATTCCTGCACAACGGCGGCAAATGCGAGTACAACGGCGCCGTGGTGGCCAAACGCCTTCAGGAAAGTGTTCGCGAATTGGCGCCGGAATACCTGGGGCGCTGACATGCTCAAGCCGGACACCTACATGCTCCGCTTCGGCGAGCTGGCGCTGAAGGGCAAAAACCAGAAATTGTTCGTGGATGACTTGATCCGCATCATCAAGCCGCGCATCAAAAAGATCGACGGCCGCGTGGAGAAAGGGCACAAGCGCCTGCTGCTGCACACGGATGCTTCGCCGGAAGACGTGCGTGAGGCCATGTCGACCGTCTTCGGCATCGTCGGCATCAGCCCCATCTGGCGCACCAAGGCCGATATGGCCGCCATCAAGGAAGTGGCCTGGACGCTGTTGGAACCGTATAAAGATTCGGGGAAAACCTTTGCCATTCGCGCCAAACGCGGCGTCAAGAACATGCCCCTCACCAGCCCCGAAATCCAAAGGCAGGTGGCGGATCACGTCTTGGGCAACGGCCTCGATCTGCCGGTGGACCTGAAACATGCCGATCTGCCGCTACATATCTCGCTCGATGTCAAAGGCGCCTGGTTACACCTGGAAACCTGGAAGTGTCTGGGCGGTTTGCCGGTAAGGCCCAGGGACCGCATGGGTCTGCTGATTTCCGGCGGCATCGACTCGCCCGTTGCCGGTAACCTGATGCAGAAACGCGGCGCCTGGCTGACCGGCATCTATTTCCACACGCCCCCTTACACGGTGGAAGCGGCCAAGGACAAGGTCATCGAACTGGCCGAGGTACTGGCCCGCTATCAGAACAAACTCAACCTGTTCGTGGTGAACTTTACCGAGGTCATGCAGACCATCCGCGCCGAATGCGCCCCGGCGGCCACGGTCGTCCTGTCGCGCCGCATGATGATGCGCGCGGCCTCCCGCATCATGGACCGGGTTCGCGGCAAGGCGCTGATCACCGGCGAGTGCCTCGGCCAGGTGGCTTCGCAAACCATCGAGAATATCGGCGTGATCGAGGAGGGGGTGCCCTATCCGGTTCTGCGCCCCCTGATCAGCATGGACAAGCGGGAGATCATAACCCTCTCGGAACGCATGGGCGCCTACGATATTTCCATCCGGCCCGCGCAGGACTGTTGCGCCCTGTTCAGTCCCAAGGACCCGTTGACCAAGGCCCGCGTATCGGACATGCACGAACAGGAAGCCCGGCTGGATATCGACGGTCTCATCGGCCGCGCCCTGGACCTGACCGAGATCATCGAACTCTACCCTCCCTGCAAGGACCCCGCCCTGTCGGAATAACGCCGGACCCGAATCAATGCGAGGAAGTACATGATGAAGTGCTCGATATTTGATCACCGTATCGATCTGAAGCATACCTTTACCATTGCCAACCGCAGCAGCGACTGGCGGCCCAACCTGTCGGTTCGGCTGGAGTACGAGGGCATCCGGGGTTACGGGCTGGCCGCCCCCAATCCGCGCTACGGCGAAACGCCGGAGTCCTGCCGCGCCGCCCTGGAAGCCATGTGCGGTCAATTGGAAGGCGACCCGCGCGCCTATGAGCCCATGATTCGCAAGATGCTTGCTTCCCATCCCGGCGAATATGCCGCCAAGGCCGCGCTGGACATGGCGATCATGGACCTGGCCGGCAAGCTGCTGGGCGCGCCGCTCTACCGCATGTGGGGCCTGGACCCGGCCGCCATGCCGCCCACCAGCTTTACCATCGGCATCGACACCCCGGAGAAGGTGGCGCAACGCGCGGCCGAAGCCCGGGGCTTTCGCGTGCTGAAGATCAAACTGGGCAGCGGGGACGACCAGGCGATCATCCGGGCGATTCGCACGGTGACGGATGTACCCGTTCGCGTGGACGCCAACGAGGGTTGGACCGATCGCGAGACCGCCCTAAGGGAAATCGAGCAGCTCGCGAAACAGGGCATCGAACTGGTGGAACAACCCATGCCCGCCGCCCAGGTGGAGGATATGATCTGGCTCAAGGCGCGCAGCCCGCTGCCGCTGATTGCAGACGAGGCTTTCACCGCCGTCGGCGACCTGATCACCATCGGCGAGGCCTATCACGGCGTGAACCTGAAGCTGATGAAATGCGGCGGCACCCTCATCGCCCGCGATGCGATTGCCATGGCTCGTTCTCTCGGCCTCAAAATCATGTTGGGCTGCATGGTGGAATCGGCCCTGGGCATTGCCGCCGCCGCCCACCTGGGCCCGCTCGCCGACTTCCCGGACCTGGACGGTAATCTGTTGATTAGCAACGACCCCTATAGCGCTCATCCCGTTTCGGACGGTCGCATTCGGTTATTGGACGCGCCCGGGCTGGGTGTAGCCCCCTTGAACTGAGCAGGCGTTGAAGCTTCCGATCAGTTCGAAATGATACCGGCCGGTTCCTGTCTCGGTGACAATGCCTCGGCGGGTTCCGGTTCCTCTCCGCGAGCCAACGCCGACAGCACCTCGGCGGTGCGTTGGGCGGCGCGACCGTAGTAGACGCCCAACTGTTGCATGACAATGGCGGCGCGTCCCTCCGCGTCCATGGCGGGATCGGCCAGGTAGGCGGTCACCGTACGCTCCAATTCGTCGAAGTCCTTCATCACGCGGACGCCGTTGCACTTGAGCAGTTTGGCGTAGTGCGTGTAGTTGAAGCCCTTGGCGAATTGGGGATTGACGGCCACATTGATCACCGGCGTTCGCGCACAAGCCGCGTCGATGGACAGGGTGGAGCGCGGGATCACCACCACATCTGCCGCCGCCAATAATCGAGCCAGGTGCAACATGTCTTCCTTGGGCAGGTCCCAGGCCAGTTTCTCCGAGCGTACCGGCGGGAATTCCACGTGCACCATATCGCTTGCCAGCTGCTCGTAAGACTCTTTCATATGTTTGAACGGTCCCGAAATGGTTTGCGGGTGCAGGCGAATCCACAGTTTGATCTTCTCCGTCCGCCGGCTCATAGCCTCGATGAAACCTTTCAGGTCGTCCAGTTGATCGGGATAGATGGCCTGGTTGATGGTGCCCCAGACCAGCAGGCGCGTGTCCTCATCCATGCCGTGTTCACGCCGAAACGTCGCGGCGGCCCGCTGTTTGTCCACTTCCGCGTAGATGTCGAACTGGGCCGCGCCCACCTCGTGGATGGGGCCGGTGTAGTCGTGATAATGCCGGGCCTCTTCTGCCATCAGCGGGCTCCATACCAGCAGGCGGTCGGGATAGGCGCCCATGTATCCCTTGGAGGTCAGGTTATCCCATGACAGCATCACTGTAACCGTGGGGATCTTCAACCTACGGGCCGCGCGCAAGAGGTGGATATCGTTGGGGTTGAAGCCGGGTGTGCCCGCCACCACCAGGTCCGGTTGGGTGCGCGCCAGCAGTTGGTCCCACTCGCGGCCGTTGAAGACGACGCGTTCCAGGGCGGTGTAGGTTTTGCGCAAGACCGGAATATTGCCCAGGAACAGGTTGGCGGTGCGAATCACCCCGGCTCGAAAGGGGCTCTTGCGCCGGTAGGCCTCGCGCTTGTAGTTCAGGGTGCCGCCCAGCGAGGGGTTCATCAACAGGTACTGCCGGGTTTTGATCAGGAAACCCTCCAGCTTGCTGAACTTGTGCGGCATCAACTCCAGGTGGAAGCCGTCCTTTTCGAACTCCTGCCGAAAGTAGGGCTCGGCGGCGTTGGGCGAGACCACGATGATGCGACAACCCTCGGCAATCAGGCGTTCCGCGATCGGGGTTCGCAACAGCATACGGGCCTGGAAACCGTGGGTGATATTGAAAAGCACCGTCTTCGACACGGCTACAGAAGCTCCTCGCCGCGCGCCTGCTTGATCAGCAGTTCGGCCATCACAAAGTCAAGGGGTTCGTCGATATTCACGGAACGATCGGCGGGCATGATGTAGGGACATTGATCCTTGCCGTGCAGCGAACCGGCGACCAGCGAGGCCCGTCGGATGAGGTAAATGGCGCCGTTGCGCAGGTAGGCGGGGGGAGAAAGGTCCTGGCGGCGAGTCCCTTCTTCTTCCGGGAAACAAAACGGCTGGATGCGGTTGTCCTCGATTTTCTTCATGCGGATGGGATGGTGATCGTAGACGCGAACCACGCCGATGACCGATTCCGCGCCGCTGCTTTCCAAAAGTTCAACCGCGTTGTCGATGTCCTCGGCGGTTCGCAGGGGCGCGATGGGCTGTAACACCATGACGGCGTCGAAGGTTACGCCGAAGCGTTGCTCGGCCTCGGCCAGGGCGTGTTGCGCCACGGGATACATGGGGACTTTGTCGCCGGCCAGTTCGTCGGGACGGATAACGACCTCACTACCCAGGTTGCGTGCGGTTTCGATGATTTCGGCATCCTCGGAAGACAGCACGTGATGCGTCATGCGACTGCTTGCCGCGGCGGCTTCAATACTGTATTGAATAAGCGGTTTCCCGGCGAGGGGCCGGATGTTTTTACGCGGCAGGCCCTTGGAGCCGCCGCGCGCGGGGATGATGCCCAGTACATTCATGATGATTCCTCGTTGACCGGCGATTGAAAGCAACCGCTCTTGCGGCCGTACTCAGCCGTTTGCGTTTCAATGGTCTCGATTTCTTTCGAAGACAAAATTTGCGGCCATCGGCCCAGCGAGTCGGTGAAGATGGGCTTGCTCAAGGAATCCAGCGTGGGACTTGCCTTGCCGGTGAGCCCGCGCACCTTGTCGAACTCCTCGCGGCCCTTGCGGTTGACGGCTACCGCGTCTTCCCAGGATTCTTCCAGAAAGGTCATGACCCGGCGCATGATTTCCTCGGGACGGGTGACCAGATCCTCGTAATGGACTTCCATGTAGGTGTCGCCGGACCTGCCCAGGCGATCGCCGGCGGCCTCTTCCACGGCGGCGACATGAGCCAGGAATGTGGCCAGGTCATATTTGTTGTTGCGCTTCCAACTGGCGTAGACATCCCGGGGATCGCGGATTACATGCAGAAAGCGCGAACCGGGCCAGTGTTGTTGAATGAGGTCCAGGTGTCGTACATTGTCCGGTGTTTTTTCCACCCAGCGGCGCTTGCCGGCGCGTCTGGTGCAGTGATTCATGAAGCGATTGAAAAACGCCGGGGCGTCATCCCCTTGCCGATAAAGAGCGGCGTGTTCGCTGACGGGCACATCGAAAAACCCGAAGAGCCGGTGGATGGTTTCACTTGCCCCGTCGTGAAACCGTGCGGCGAACCGGTCGCTGAACCAGAAGGTTTCCAGCCCGCCGAAAATGCCGGAATGGTTGCTGACCAAAGCCCGCAACAGGGTGGTTCCCGACTTCATGAGCCCGCCGATAAAGATAGGTGTGGTGTGCAAAGCGCGTCCTTGACAAGCGTTCCCAAAAACAAGCATCGCATTATAACAGGCTCGCGGGAAGGGCCGATACCTTTATCGAACCGGAAGCGATTCAATGCGGAAGGCCGCGGGCCCCCGATTTATTTCGCGTAGGAGAAAGGCCGACTCGCTCGTCCGGTGAGTTATTTTGCGTAGGAAAAGGATGCGCCCGTTCGTCTATCGATGTATTTACTCGGGAGAAGGATGTACCCGCCCGTCTATCGGGTGATTTTGCCTGAAAGAAAGGTCGACCCGCTCGTATATCGAGGTATGTTACATAGAGGTCGATGGACCCGTACGGACATCGGCGTTTCGGATCTCGAACTACGTTGTGCAAACCGGTAACAGTGCATAAAAATTTCGAAACGATGTTCCGCGACGTTGTCAATGCTTGTTTGCATCAGAATACGTCCATGGACAACCGGGTCGATCGAGATCTTGGGCGAAACGAGGGTTGTCCCTCGGGACCAATCCTCCTTCTCGATTCCATATCCGCTTAGGCGCGGGTGCCCAACCACCTCCAAGGAGAATATGGGGTTATCCGAGCGTGACTAACCTTGTTCCGATCCCGATACGTCGATAGTCGGAAGGGACAAACCTGGATATTGTCAAAAATATGCAGGTGGGCACGTTTCACGGATCTCTTATCTCCAATCGCATCCTTACCCCGCTGCTGACAGTGGTGATCGGCTATGGTAAGGTAGGCCCGCCTTCTGATTTTTTGGGGAAGCGGTGATGCCTTTTCGCTTTTACGATATCAACTGGACCTTTCACACCCTGTTCACCGCGTTTTTCCTGGTGTCCGGTGTGTTGTTTCTCTACCTGGGTTATAAAAGGCGCCGCGATTTCTCCTTCGTGACCGGTCGGCTGGGCCTGCGCTTTTTGGGCGATGCCGACGAATCCCTGCGTCCCCTTTTGGAAGGCTTCCCCCTGTTCCCCTGCAAGGAGCCCATGTGCGCGAGCCAGGTGATTACCGGCATCTTCCATGGGATTCCCCTTACCGCTTTCAACTACGGTTACCGCGACGGACCTACCTTCGAGGACATGCATCTTTATCAATGTGTAGTTTTTCAACTGGCCGCTCCGCTCCCGTCCCTCGTCATGATTCCGAGTCCGCCTAAACCCGACGTTTTGGCCACTGATTGTATTTTTTGGGAAGACGAACGCTTTTCTTCGTTATATGCTGTTCATGGCGACGATACCGCGTTTGCGCACCAACTGATCGATGAATCGAGCGCGCGCCGGCTCGGCGCCAATCCGGGGTTCCGTTTGATGATCGAAGCCGATCGACTGCTGATCGCCCGGTCCGGGGAGTTTGAAGCCGCTAGTTTCCGTGCCTTTATCGAGGATGCCCTGCCGACGGCGCTCCGTGCCCGTGACCTCGCCTCGGCTCGCGTCTAGACAGGCCGTCTTTACGATCCCCCTTAAGGAAGTGCCATGTTACCCGAGAAACACAGTCATGCTTTTCGTTCCGTCCCCAAAACCGGGGTGATTTATGTGATGAGCGAGGCCGGCAAACGCGGCTTTTATTACGGTAATCGCGATTGGGCCAATTTAGGCCAGGGCGCCCCGGAAACCGGACCCATCGAGGGCAGCCCCCTGCGTTTGGAGCATATCGATGTTCCGCCCGCCAGCTTGGAATACGGCACCGTTGCCGGCATTATGGACTTGCGCGCCGCGGTGGCCAGGCTCTACAACCGGCGCTACCGGCGCGGCATGAAGTCACAATACACGGCCGAGAACGTGGCCATCAGTCCCGGCGGCCGTTCCGGTCTCACCCGTCTGGCCGCGGCGATGGGCCATTTGAACCTGGGTCACTTCATTCCCGATTATACGGCCTACGAAGAGCTGTTGGACCTTTACCGCCGCCTGGTGCCCATCCCCATTCCACTGCGACCCGAGCGCGGGTTTCGACCCGATCCTGCACGCATGCGCGAGCGTACCGTCGGCATGGGTTTGGGCGGTCTCCTGATTTCCAACCCGTGCAATCCCACCGGTCAGGTACTGTACGGGGAGGACTTGAATGCCTGTGTGGTTATGGCCCGCGAGTTGCGGGTGGCCCTGATCATGGACGAGTTCTACTCCCATTACGCCTATGACGGCATTGTGGACAAAGGCGGCCTGAGCGCGGCTGCCTACGTGGAGGACGTGGATCGCGACCCCGTGGTTATTCTGGACGGTCTCACCAAAAACTGGCGCTATCCCGGTCTGCGACTCTCATGGACGGTGGCCCCTAAAGATGTGATCGATTGCATCAGCTCAGCCGGCAGTTTCCTGGACGGCGGGGCGCCCCATCCCATCCAACGCTCGGCCATTCCACTGCTGGACCCGGATATTGCCGACCGTGAAGCTGAGGCCATTCGTACCCATTTCGGCGTTAAACGCAAGTATATGCTCTCCCGCTTGAAGCAACTGGGTTTTGTACTGCCCGCCGAACCGCAAGGCGGTTTCTATGCCTTTGTCTCTTTGGAGAACATGCCGCGTCCCTTGCAAAACGGGATGGACCTGTTTGAAAAGGGCCTGGATTTCAAGATGATCTGCGTGCCCGGCGTCTTCTTCGACGTAAACCCCGGCAAGCGGCGCAGTCACATTCCCTCGCGCTTGCGATCCTATATTCGCGTGAGTTACGGCCCCTGCATGGAAGAACTCGAGCGCGGCTTAAATGCCATGGAGCGCCTGATCGAGGCGTACCGGTAACTCCCGGCGCGAGAAACCAGCCTCAGCTCGTCTTTGCTCCGATCGGACCCGAAATAAACACTTGCCTACGACATTTCATTTGTTGCCCTGTTTCCTCGCCCTGAGGCCGTCGGAGTAACGAATTTGAGATGCCTTGCCGGTTTTTAGGGTACAATGTCCGGTCGGGGGCGCGGCTCCCTATTTTGGAAAGACCGGCGAGATCATGGAAAATTCAGAAGAGAGACCCAGGGTCCGGGTCGTAAAAGCTCGCAATCAGGCCAAAAGCGGCACGATTCAGGTGCAGGACCAGGATGGTAAAACCTTTTACAAGGTACCGTGCGACCGTTGCGACGCCGTGGTGCGCCTGCCCTTCCAACCCTACAAGGATCGCGAGGTCACTTGCAAGGAATGCAGGTTCGTGGCAACCAAGGGAAAACCGTCAACCCGAGTCAAGCGAAAAGCCGGCAAGATCTCCTATTTGACCGAGTGCGATTTGTGCGGCGACATACAGCAGACACCCTTTCTCCCCAAGAAGGACCGGCGCTTCCTCTGCGACGGCTGTTACCAGGCCGAAAAAGAAGCCGCCGGCGATGAACCCAAGGCCGAGGATCGCTCGGTCTCTGCAGAAAGCGGGAAATCACCCGTTGAGGCAAAGTCGCCATCAAGAGCAGACACGCGTTCCGTGTCCCCGGACCCGGCAGCGCCGCCCCGTGAGGAGCCGCGCTTCAATGTGACCTGCCGCCGTTGCAAGAAGGTGCAGCAATTGCGCTTCAAGCCTAATCGCGGCGAGTACTTCATGTGCAAAGATTGCTTTATCAAAGATCGCGAGCGCGAAGAATTGCGCAAAGGCAAACCCGACACCCGGCTGATGTTCCAGATCGAGTGTGTGGATTGCGGTAAAGTGGAAACGGTGAACTTCATCCCCAAGGATATCGCCGAACCCATGTGTACAGCCTGTTTCGAGAAACGCAAAAAACGGAGATAAGAACATGGCCAGAACGATTCGAATCGGCAACGCCCAGGGTTTCTGGGGCGACAGTGTCGATGAGCCCGTCCGCATGTTGGAATTGGGACATGTCGACTACATTACCATGGACTACCTGGCGGAATTGACCATGTCCATCATGCAGCGCCAGAAACTGAAAGACCCCAAGCGCGGGTATGCCTACGACTTCGTCCAATTTATCGATCGCGTGCTGCCCACCTTGATGGAGAAGGGCACCAAGGTCATTGCCAACGCGGGCGGGGTCAACCCGGAATCCTGCCGCGACGCCTTGCTGGAAGTTGCCAAAAAACACGGCGTCACCGGCCTGAAGATCGGCATCGTGACCGGTGACGACATCATGGGTCGCCTGGACGAGTTCCGCGAGAAGGGCGAGAAGCTGGCCAATATGGACACCGGTGAGGGGCTGTTCGACGCCGAACGGCAGATCATGTCGGCCAATGTCTACATGCCTACCAACGGCATCGTGGAAGCCCTGGACCAGGGCGCGCAGATCGTGGTCACCGGTCGCGGCACCGATCCCGGCCTGGTTTTGGGCCCCATCATGCACGAATTCGGCTGGAACACCCTGGATCAGATGGCCCTGGGAACGGTGGGCGGTCACATCCTGGAGTGCGGCGCCCAGTGCACCGGCGGCAACTTTACCCGCTGGCAGGAAGTGCCGGACATGACCAACATCGGCTATCCCATCTGTGAAGTCAGCGAGGACGGCAAGATGGTGATCACCAAGCACGACGGCACCGGCGGCCTGGTGACCGTGGACACGGTGGCCGAACAGTTGCTCTATGAAATGGGCGATCCCGAAAACTACATCACCCCCGACTGCGTGGCGCAATTCTCCACCATTCAACTGAGCCGGGAGGGTAAGGATCGCGTGCTGGTGAGCGGCGTGAAAGGCAAGGACGCGACGCCGTTCTACAAGGTCTCCATCTCCTATCTGAACGGCTACAAAGCCATTGCGGCCCTCACGGTCAGTGGGCCCGACGCCTACGCCAAAGCGCAAAAGTGCGCCGAGGTTCTGTTCGGTCGCCTGGAGCGCGCCGGTTGCGTCTATGCCGAAAAGAATGTGGAGTACCTGGGTACCGGCGTGTGTCACGAGGGCATCGTGCCTACGGCGGAGGATGCGCCGGAAGTGGTCATGCGAATCGGCGTCAAGGACCCGGACAAGAAGAAGGTCAATCGCTTCGGCATGGAAATCGCCCCGCTGGTGACCGCCGGTCCCCCGGGCATCACCGGTTTTGCGGGCGGGCGTCCCAAGGCGTCCGAAATCGTGGCCTACTGGCCCGCGTTGATCAAGAAAGAGCTGATCGACGTGAAGGTCGATGTGGTGGAGGTGTAAGATGAAGAAGATCAAGCTGATGGACATCGCCCACGCCCGCTCCGGCGACAAGGGCGACGGTTCCAACGTGGGCCTGATTGCCTACACCGACGCGGGTTACGACATCATTCGCGAGCAGGTTACGGCCGATCGGGTGAAGCAGCACTACCACAAGATCTGCCTGGGCAGCGTCGATCGCTACGAGATGCCCAACCTGAAGGCGCTCAACTTCATCCTTCACGACAGCCTGGGCGGCGGCGGTACCGAATCCATTAAAACCGACGCCCAGGGCAAAACCCATGGCATGGGCATTCTGAGCATGGAAGTAGAGGTTCCCGACGATTTCGCCGGGTGATCTCTCCAATCTCACCATCGAGACGACCCGGGCTCAATGCAGGTGTTGCATCTTGCCCGGGTTGCGCATCACGCAGAGTTCGGTAATCTTGCCGTCCGCGTTCAAGGCCCTAGGCAGTCATCGATCGGGTCGATGCTTCGCGAGGTGTTTCAGAAGATCCAGCCGGGTCTTATGCAATTTGACCTGAAGTATCCGTTGCATGCGTTCCACCTGGCCCGGCTTCAGGGTTTGGGTTCCGGCCAGGTAGGCTTTCAGCTTGTTGGGGATGGGGTTGTTGATCCTTTCGGGCAGATTGGCCGCCACCGTCCGGGCGACGGCTTCCAGGGACGCGCCTTCGAGCCGACTCAGCGGGTGGTTCAGCCAGGCTTGGATGATGCGGGCGCTTCGTTCGGCAGGTAGGCGGCCCAAGGCACGGGCGGCTCTCAACAATTCGACCGGGAAGGATTGGAAGGCTGTCACGCAAGCTTCCGGCGCCTCTCGGTTCAGGTATCGCAGGCCTTGTTCGACAAGCCGGGCATCCGCCGCCCGCTCGCAAGCTCGATCCAAGGCCAGGAAGGCGGCAGGTCCCGCGTTGAGGAATCGATGCCACAACTTGCCTTCCAGTTGACAGAAGGTAAGCCAGGGGCCTTCTACCACGGAATCCCCGGCGAATGGACGCCGGGCCAGGCGGCGAATTAACAGCAGCATGCGTCGCGTCAGCAGGCCCGTGGTTGTGCGGTCGACATCTTCGTCCGCAACGACGCGAAGGGCGTACGCCAATCGCATGCGGTAGGGTTGCTCGGTCAGGCGCAGGGTGCGCAAAATGGCGGCCGCCTCAGTACGGAAGACGGCGCGGACCTCTCGGGCACGTTCGGTCAGGCCCGGTTCCTCCCGGTCCGATTGAAGGCGGCGAATCGCTGCCCGGAGTTCACCGAGGGTCAGGCCCGCGGGCCTGGCGGCGAAACCCAAGACGGGATGGATTTCTTTTAGAGTTAGGTTGCGATTCATGAGATCTGCCTCGCTTTCAATGGGGTCACCATAACCTACGCGGGCGTAAAGACACAAGTCGTCGATAAATATTCCGAGTTTGGTTTCCCTTGAAATTCTTTGTCAACGGGTATATGTTAGGTGTAGTGAGATTAGACCGGTTGGTCGAGGCATTATGAGTAGAGATACAAAGAAAAGACTATTGGAAAAAGGCTTGGAAATCCTGATGCACAAGGGGTATAACCACACGGGCATCCAGGAGGTATTGGCGGCGGTAGGCGTGCCCAAGGGTTCTTTCTATCATTATTTCCGCTCCAAACACGATTTCGGCATGCAGATCTTGGAGTACTATACCCGGGAATCGCAGGTTGCCATGCAGGAGATTTTCGATGACCCGAAGGCAACCCCCTTGCAACGCATCAAGAACTTCTTCGCCTTCGGTAGGGAAAAGATGGCCGCCAACAATTTTTCGGGCGGATGCTTTATCGGTAACATGAGCCAGGAGATGGGCGACCTGTGCCCTGAATTCCAGGAGGTGCTGGAATCCAAATGGGCGGTGATGCGGGATAATTTCGTCAAGTGTATTCGTGAGGCTCGAGAAAGCGGCGAACTGCAAACCGGCCTGGCCGCCGAAGACCTGGCCGATTTCCTGATCAACAGCTGGCAAGGCGCATTGATGCGGATGAAGGTAGCCAAGAGCTCCAGACCGCTGGACGTATTCACCAGCGCTGTTTTCGAACGCCTGGTTACCTCCGACGCCGTTCCTGCCGCGTAACGCTTCTCCTGTCCCGATGGAAACTCGTTTCCCGTGACGGCCGTTTATAGGATACTGATGGCTGCATTAGGAGGCGGGTCTGGTGAAAAGCGTTACGGTTCTGCCGTTGTTGGTGATGATTGCGGCGGCGATTCTCCTATTTCGTGGGTTTCAGCACGAGTTATCGCGGGTATTGGTCGATCTGGCCACGCACCCGGATATCCAAGACGCCCTGACACAATCCGGCGAAGACCTACGCACCCTGGCCCGATTGGACCCTGAGAACCAGGGGATCTATCGTGCGCGCTTCGATGATCTCCAGGAAACCCGCCAGAACCTGGAGATTCTCAGCCAGAGCAGCCCGGACCTGTTATCTCGCTATGAATGGTTCCTGGGCTTTATCTTCGCCGCTACCCTAATTCTGTTTATAGTGGCCTCCATTTATACCAGACGGCGCCAGGATCGGCGATTGGCGAGCTTGGAACAACCATTGGCTGACCTGGCCGCGGGGAGCCGTGGGCTGTCCGTCAACCTGAAAGGTCGCGACATGGCCGCGCGTATGGGCCGTATGATCACCCGCGCTCACCAATTGTTCGTCAGGCAGCGCAACAAACTGTCGTATCTGGAGAACTTGTCGGGATGGCAGGAAGCCGCCCGTCGCCACGCGCATGAAATGCGGACCCCGCTGACCTCCATACGCTTGGAAGTGGAGGGCCTGCCGCGCTTGTTGAAACGGGATACAAACCGACAAGAGGAGGTCCTGGCTCAATTCAGCGCCGGGGTCATTGCCGATATCGGAAAGCTGGTCAGTTTTACCGAGGCGTTTACCTCCTTTGCCAGGCTGGGCGCGCCCCGCAAGGAACCCTTGGACCTGAGCCGGTTCGTCGAAGACTTCTGCCGGCTCTTCGCCGAGTTCCGGCCCAACCTGGTTCTGGAGGCTCGTATTCACGACAGGGCATCGGTATCGGCGGATAAAGGGATGCTGCGGCAGGTGTTGGTAAACTTGTGCGACAATAGCGCGACGGCAACAGGTGATTCCGGGCGGGTGGTCTTCACGGTCAGCCTCGAACAGGGCCTGGCGATGATTCGGGTTCAAGATGACGGCCCAGGAATCGACCCCAAGCTGGGAGAACGCATTTTCGAGCCCTATGTTACTACCAGCAAGGTAGGTGAAGGCATGGGACTGGGTCTGCCCATCTCACGCAAGATCATGTTGGAGCACGACGGTGATCTGGCCCTGGCGCCGACTGATACAGGTGCTTGTTTCCTACTCACGCTACCCGTTTCGGCAAGCCCGGAGGTCGTTGCCTCATGACCCGAATCCTGTTGGTTGAAGACGATCCCAAGATCCGCCTGAACCTGAGCCTGCAATTGGAGGACGAGGGATTTACGGTCATCGCGGTCAGCGATGCGGAACAGGCATTGGACAGACTGCGGGAGGGCGCGGCGCCGGATCTGCTACTGAGCGATGTGCGGCTGCCCGGCGCAAGCGGCGTAGACCTGGTGCGGCGTCTGGTCGCTGAAAAACTGCTGCCGCCCACGATCATCGTCTCGGGCGAGGCCACCATCTCAGAGACCGTAACCGCGCTTCAATTGGGCGTTCACGACTTCCTGGAAAAACCCTTTAGCCGGGCACGCCTGCTGCAATCGGTGCGCAATTGCCTCAAATGTGCTGCCCTGGAGAGCCGCGTCCGCGAACTGGAACAAGCGGAGGGCACGCCGCTTTTGGGTGAATCGCCGGCCATGAAACGATTGAAACAGCAAATCGCCAAGGTAGCCCCCACGGAGGGCCGCGTTCTGATCCTGGGCGAAAGCGGCACCGGCAAGGAACTGGTGGCCCGCGCCGTCCACGGCGGCAGCCGACGCGCCGACAAACCCTTTATCAAGATGAATTGCGCCGCCATTCCCGCCGGCTTGATCGAATCGGAACTGTTCGGGCATATGCGCGGCGCCTTCACCGGCGCCCACGCGGACCAACCTGGGCTATTCGAGGAAGCAAACGGCGGCACCTTGTTTCTCGATGAGATCGGCGATATGGACCTGAACCTGCAAACACGCCTGCTGCGGGTGTTGGAAGACGGGGTGGTACGCCGTGTGGGCGGTCGCAAGGATATCAAGGTAGACGTGCGCGTGGTTGCGGCAACGCACCGGGACTTGAAACAACTGACAGGCGATCATCGGTTCCGGGAAGATCTTTATTTCCGATTGGCAACCCTTCCGCTGACCGTACCCGCCCTGGCCGAGCGCGAGGGGGATATCGACCTTTTGCTGGCCTACTACCTGGACCAGTACAGCCGCCGCAACGGTTATCGTCCCAAAACCATCGATCCGGCGGCCTCGAAAATCCTGCGCGCCTATCCCTGGCCGGGCAATGTCCGTGAGTTACGCAACCTGGCCGAGCGCCTGGTCATTTTGGGCGGCGATCCCATCGGCATCGACGACATTCCGGGTGATATCTTCAACCCGGCTCCGGGCGCGGAAACCGGCCTGGTGCGCCTGCCCGCGCCCAACCGAACGATACCGCTGAAGACCTTCAAAACCCAATGCGAAAAAGAATACCTGGAAGCGGTGATGCGCGGCCATGCCTGGAATTATGCAGAAGCGGCCGACGCCCTGGAAATCCAGAGGACCTATCTACATCGCAAGATCACCCAACTGAAAATTCAACGCCCGAAGTAACGGGTCGCGTGTTCCGACCCGATTCGAACTCTCCTAACGGCGCTGCAAGCGCAGGAGGTCTTCCAGGTTGGTTTCCTTGCCCCAGTTGTCGATGGCGGCGTTCATGTTGACCTGGTGCACCTGATCCAGCACTCCCAGGCCGCCGTTGTCGGCCATGGCTGTTTCCAGGTGGAGAGTGGGTTCGGGGGCGTCGGGCCGGTCGGGCGTGGTGAAATAGGGGTAGGACGCCATAAATATGACCGCCGCGGCGCCGACGGCATAGCGCCAGGGGTGCTTTTCTTTTTTTGCCATCTCTCGATCCAGGTCGAACATCATGTGAAAACGTTGGGCGCAAGCGTCACAAGACAGCAGGTGGTCTACCAGTTCGGCTCGTTCAGCTTCGGTCCCCCGGCCTTCTTTCATCATGTTGAACTGATCAAGTGTCCAATGTTTCATTTGCCACCCCATAAAACCAGTTTCTTCTTGATACGCGTCAGCAGGTTGCGAACCCGGCCCTCGCTACAGCCCAAAAGCATGCCGATCTCGGCGTTGTTGAAACCCTGTAGGTGGGCCCGTATCATCCGCGACTCTTCCTCATCCAAGCGGGAGAGCAGGTCTTCCAGCGCCATCCTTTGGTGAGCCTGTTCCGTGTTCGGGGTTTCTCCCGGTTCGGCTTCATCATCCAACTGACCGGGATCTTTTTCCAAAGCACGGGCGGTGTCCCAAAGGGTGGTCTGAACCGTCCTATAGAGATAAGACTTGAAATTGACGATATTATTCTCATTTTTTTTAAAACTTTCCCAAAGTTTGGCCCAGATCTCTTGGGAGATGTCGTCTGCCTGTTCACGGAAACGCCCGCCGTAGTAACGTTTGATCAGGCTGATCACCAAGGTGTGGTATTCATGGACCAGGACTTCGAAACGTTTCGCCATGCCTGCCTCATTCCACCATTGTTCCGATTGCCTCGGCCACCCGGGTTACGGCCGCATCCAAACTGTCAGCCTCTATCACGTGCAGGTTGGGATCCTTGCGACGGCGTCCGTAGAGCGGGTCATAGTGCCACTCCAGCAGACGTTCCACAAATAAAGGCCAGGACTTATTTTCAAGCAGTTCTTGGAGTTCAGCGGTCCTGGCTTTAGGCAGATAACGACTCAGACGCTCGAATTTTCGGGCCAGGACATCCGGGTTTTCCATTAAATCGTGATAGTCCCTTAAAATGAACGCCACTCGTTGGGAGCGAGGAATCTCAAGCCATAGAGGACGCGCCTTTTTCAACTGCTGCCACAGGCCGTCATTCAAGTTCACCTTACCGATCTTGCGGCTTTCACCCTCCAACAGCGTGGGTTTGCGGGGATCGAACCCTTGGACGGTATCAGCCAGAGCGCTCTCAAAGCCGCGCTGAGTGGGCTGCGGAACGCCGATCAGGTCGCCGAGGAGGGAGCCTCTGTGCCGTGCACATCCCTCCAGGTCCAAAACATTGACCTTGGAAGCCAGGGCTTGAAGAACCCGGGTTTTGCTACTGCCGGTATAGCCGTAAAGCACGTGGACCGGACCGGGCAGGGGCTGTTTTAATTTGTCCAGCACATAAGCGCGGTAGGCTTTGTAACCGCGATCCAGGCGGAAGACCGTAAAACCGATCTGGGCCAGTACCGTGGCCAGGGAGCCGCTACGCATGCCGCCGCGAGCGCAATAGATCAGCATGGCCGTGTTCTTTTTGGCGTTGCGGATCAGGTCGGAGTCCAGGAATTGGCGAATGGCCTCCACGGCGTACATGGCGCCCAGTTTGCGGGCCTCGAAAACGTTTTCTCGATGGAGGGTTCCTATCTCGGCCCGTTGCTCGTTGTCCAGCATGGGGACATTGACGGCGCCGGGGATATGATCCTCGTTGAATTCTCCCGGTGAGCGGGCATCGATGATGATTTGTGCACGGTTGCGGTAGATTTCAAATTCGCCCGCCGTAATCGTCCGTTCCATGGCGACATGATCCCATGGAAGCGGCCTCGTTACAAGACGTGGGTTGCAAGGAAACCACGACCGGAGCAATTTGATGAAGTGAAGAGCGTGCGGCCCGGGTTGGTCGGGTAAAGAAAATGCCGTCATGACCCGGGTGCCGACCTCATCTTCGAACCACACCCCAACTCGGCCCAACTCGGATTCACAGGCGACAAGCGAGCAAAAATGCGGTATCATGATTAATCAGGGTAGCGAGGTTAACCCTAAACACTTCATTTGTGAGCTTCATGCTAGACGTCGTACTCATCGGAATTAAAAAACCCCAAGACAATTCTTGGGAGATCGAAGAATACCTGGACGAGCTTGACCTGCTTGTGCAAAACCTCGACTTCAAAGGTCGTTTCCGTCTGGTTCAAAAACGCGAAAAACCGGACGTAGCCTGTTTTGTAGGCTCCGGGATGGTGGAAAAAATCCGTCAACTGGTGATTAACGAGTCGTTGAAAGCGGTTATTTTCGACGATGAATTATCACCCTCCCAGCAGCGTAACCTGGAGAAGATGCTGCCGGTCCCCGTCTATGACCGCACCTTCATCATTCTGTCCATCTTCTCCGAACGGGCCAAAACCAAAGAGGCCAACGCCCAGGTCGAATTGGCTCGTCTGAAATACGAATACCCGCGCCTGAAGAAGATGTGGGCGCACCTCCACCGCCAGGCGGGCGGCACCGGTATTCGCGGTGGCGAGGGTGAGAAACAGTTGGAGATCGACCGCCGAATTGCCCGTCGGCGTATGCAGAAACTGGAAAAAACCCTGGCACGCTTCGAGGTCGGTCGCCATACGCGCAAGAAACAGCGCCAGTTCCTTATCAACATCGCCCTGGTGGGTTATACCAACGTGGGGAAATCTACCTTGATGAACCAGTTGACCAAGGCCCACGTGGAAGCCGACAACAGGCTGTTCGTCACCCTGGACGCCACCTCGCGGCTTTGGCATGTGGACCCGGTCTTGAAGATTGTCCTCACCGATACGGTCGGCTTTATTCGCAAGTTGCCACACGATCTGGTTGCCTCCTTCCGGTCCACGCTGACCGAGGTGGCGGAGGCCGATCTCCTGTTCCACGTGGTAGATGCCTCCCATCACCAGATCAACGAACTGATGAAAGCCGTGGACGATGTGATCGGCTCCCTGATCGATGAAAATATCCCCAGTGTCCTGGTTTTCAACAAGGTCGATGCGCTGAACAGGCTGGATCTGCTAAGCCTCAAACGTCAGCATCCGAACGCACTGTTCATTTCCGCGCAACAAAAAATAGGCCTGGACGAGCTGCGCCGTTATGTCATCGATCGCTTCAGTGATCGCTTGACCGAGTGCACGCTCTTCCTGGATTATGCCCATACCAAGAACTTCTACCATCTGGGCGAATACGGCCAGATCTTGCACTCCTCGCATTTGGAAGATGGGATCGAGGTTAGTTTCCGGGGCTTCACGGAGCGTCTGGAAACCCTGCTTCGCGACATGCCCGAACTGGAGTTGGTGCAAGAACCCGACCTGGAGGCGGTAGGGGAGTCACGATGAACGACCCGCTCGACGGCATTCGGGTTTACAACCTGGATGACGGTTGGGAGATATTGGTCGGTAAAACCGCAAGGGATAACGACCGCTTGAGCATCCGTATCGGCAAACCGGCCGATTTCTGGTTCCACGTGGCCGGTATGCCCGGTTCACACGTGGTTGTCCGACACCCGGACCGACCCGCGCAAATCTCCCGCGACGTCAAGCGCCTTGCCGGCGGCCTGGCCGCCTTCTTCGGCAAGGGCCGGAAAGGCGGAAGAGTTGCCATCCATTGGACCACATGTGCTAATGTCTCAAAGCGGCGCGGTGCGCCGGCGGGTCAGGTCCAACTCAAACGCTACGACACCCTCATGGCCGAGCCTATCGACCCGGACGTGTATTTCGGAGGAAAATGAATGGCGAATGCACCCAAAGTGGACGCGGCTCTTAAAGCTACGTTCGGCACAAGTTTTACCGACAAGATTGCGATCACCCATTATCGCAACGGGGCCTGGGAGCCCTTTACCATCCAACCCTACGGTCCCATCCAACTGGAACCGTCCGCGCACGTGCTTCACTACGCCAGTACTTGCTTCGAGGGCCTGAAAGCGCATCGTCACGACGACGGCAGCGTGCACATCTTCCGTCTGGACCGGCACATGCAGCGTCTTCACGACAGCGCGGGCCTGCTTTGCCTGCCCCAGCCCGATCCCCGGTTCGTGAGCGAGGGCATTAAAAACCTGATTCGCGAGTGTGTCGATTGGGTACCCGAGCAGCCCGGCGCGCTTTATATCAGGCCCACGTTATTCGGAACCCTGGCTTCCATCGGCGCCGCCGCGTCGCCTTCCAGCGAAGCGTGCCTGTATATCTTGTTGTCCCCGGTGGGCGATTACTTTGAAACCGGTCTCAAGCCCCTGAAGATTCTCATCGATGACGACCGCATGCGTACCGCACCGCATTTCGGCAGCGCCAAGACCGGCGGCAACTATGCCTCGGCGCTGGGTCAGATCCAACGAGCGAAGCAGAAATACGGCGTGCAACAGGTTTTGTTCGCGCCCGACGGCGATGTTCAGGAGACCGGCGCGGCCAATTTCCTGCTGATCAGCGATCACGAAATCCTGACCAAGAAATTGGATAACAGCTTCCTGCACGGCGTCACTCGGGACTCCATCCTGGAATTGGGTCGCGACCTGGGCTACAAGATCAGCGAGCGTGAAATCGGCGTGACCGAGGTATTGGAATGGGCTCGCTACGGCGAGGCGGCGTTGAGCGGCACCGCGGCGGTGCTGGCCGGCATCGGTTCCTTCGTCTACAACGATGAGGTGATTCTGTGCAACAACGGCGAGATCGGACCCAATACCCTGAAACTACGTCAGGCCTTGATCGACATCCACGGCGGCAAATCACCCGATAACCATCACTGGTTGACCAGGGCCTGCTAATGTTGCGCGCTGTCACCGGGGACGCTTGGATTCAAGCCGTCCTGGCCGATTTCGACAATTTCCTGCTGGACCATGCCGCGGCCGAACGCAAGGCCGCGGCCATGGCGACTTCCTTCGTGGTGCAGTACCCGGACAAATTCGCCTTGCACATCCCCATGGTCCGCCTGGCTCGTGAGGAATTGCTGCACTACCAGCAGGTGTTGGCCCTGATCCACAAGCGAAAGTTGATCTGGGAGCGGGACGAGAAAGATCCCTACATCGCGGGTTTGTTGCCGCATCTCAGTACGGACAAGCGCCTGCGACTGCTCGATCGGCTGTTACTGGGATCGGTAGTCGAGGCGCGCGGCGTCGAACGCTTCGGTCTGGTTGCCGAAAATGTGGCCGATGAAAAGCTGCAACGGTTCTATGATCGCCTCAGTAAATCGGAGGCAACGCATACGGAACTGTTCGCGAAACTGGCCCGCAAATACTTCGACGAAACCGAAATCGAACAGCGCCTGGACCACTGGCTGGATCTGGAAGCGGCGGCCATCCAAGCTGTACCCGTCCGCGCCGCATTGCACTAGACGCCGACGCATCAAAAGTTCCGGTTTTCAAATGAGCCGGTCCGATGGTAGGATGATGACTAAAGGCCGTTCTCCCTTGGGGAGAGCGGCCTTTCGTCGTTTAAGGGTTATTATTCGCGCATAAAAATAGACTTGCCGGGAGAACGGCTCATGAAATCCGATACTCACTTCTACCAAATCTTCAGAAAATGTCCCAACCTGTTCGCCGACGTGGTTCCCTTCGATAAATCCGCCGGTTACTCCTTTTCCTCGCGAGCTTTCAAGCAGGTGGACCGCACCTACGACGGTCTCTTCGAACCGACCGACAAGACATTTCCCGCTTGGGTCGTCGAGTTCCAGGCTGCCTGGGAAGTGTCTGTCTATCCGCGCCTTCTGCATGAGGCAACCGGCCTGCAACTGGAAGAGCCGGATTGGACGATCGAGTGTATCATCGTCTTCCTGAATGAGGGTTGCGATCCCAAGCCCTATCCCTGGCATCAATTTGCCCGTTGCGGCAACGGCTTTCGGGTAATATATTTAGATGTAGCGCTTCGTGAATTGGGAGAGGATCATCCGCTGTACGCGGTCTTCCAACCCTTCTTGGAGCAGAACGAAGAAACGGTTAAAGCAAACGCCGCTCAATGGTTAAAAGTCATCCGCAAGGCCCCTCTAGCCAAGGACGAAAGAGCATGCTTGGAAGAAGTTTTCTTATCCTGGTTGACCCAACGATTTAAAACCTTAAGCAAAAAGGAGATTATGAAAATGTTTGGATTCGACACCCCGGTTGAGGAAACGGTTTTCTACAAGGAAGTCAAACAGGAAGCCTGGGACGAGTGCGAAAAGCAGTCCAATAAAAGAGCTGTCAATGCCTTCGAGGCACGTCTCAAAGGCTTCCTGGAGAAGGGAATTATTTCCGAGGAAGTCTACCAACAGGAAGTCAGCGCATTCCGTGCCCAAATCAGCGGCAACCATGGGGAAGCTTGAAATCATGACAGTATTTGGATTTGACACCCCGGTTGAGGAAACAGTTTTCTATAAAGAGGTTAAACAGGAAGGTCGGGAAGAAGAGAGAAAGCAGTTCAACAAAAAAGCTGTCAATGTCTTTGAAGCTCGTTTCAAAGGCCTTTTAGAAAAAGGCATTATTACTGAAGAAATCTACCAGCAAGAAGTTGACGCCTTTCGGGCTCAGCTCTCCGGTAATCAGGGAGAAGCCTGAATCTTCTCAAGCCTTCCCCGCCGCGACGTGGTCGTTCCAGGATTCCGGGCCCGCCTCGTTGGGGATCTCGCGCATGGTGATGCAGTCCGGCACCGGGCAGACCAGGGCGCACAGGTTGCAGCCGATACATTCGGCCTCGTCCACCCAGGGTACATGGGGTTTGTCCGCGATTCTCGGTTCGTGTCTTTGCGGCGGCGCCACCTCGCATCGGGGATTCATGCCGTGATCCGGTTCGCCGTGCCAGGCGCTGCAGGGCCCATTGTCCGTATGGATGCATTGGTGGGCCCCGTCCAGGCAGGCGACGTAGCACAGTTGACAGCCGATGCACTTGTCCGCGTCGATATCGGCGACGATCTGGTAGTTCAGGTCCAAATCGCCCCAATCCTTGAAGCCCGGGACCGCTCGGCCGATCAATTGGTGGACGCTGCTCATACCCTTCTCTTCCAGGTAATTGTCCAGGCCCTCGATCATATCTTCTACAATGCGGTAGCCGTGGTGCATGACCGCGGTGCAAACCTGAACCGAGGTGGAACCCAAAGCCAGGAACTCCGCGGCGTCGCGCCAATCACTGATGCCGCCGATGCCGCTGATGGGAATGGTGATGCGCGGGTCACGAGCCAGGGCGCCTACCATGTGCAGCGCAATGGGTTTGACCGCCGGGCCGCAGTAACCGCCGTTGGAACTGGCGTCGCCCACACGCGGTAACAGGGTCAAGCGGTCCAGGTCCACGCCGATGATCGACTTGACCGTGTTGATCAGCGACAAGGCATCGGCCCCGCCCTCCACCGCGGCTACGCCGGGATCCAAGATATCGCCGATATTGGGCGTTAGTTTCACCAGGACCGGAATCGAAGAATATTCCTTGGCCCAAGCCGTAATTTCCTTCAATACCGCCGGCTCCTGGCCGACGCTGCTGCCCATGCCGCGTTCACACATGCCGTGCGGGCAGCCGAAGTTCAACTCGATGCCGTCGGCGCCGGTGTCCTCACTGCGTTTGATGATGTCGCGCCACTCCTCTTTCGACTCCACCATCAAGGAGACAATGACCGCATGATCGGGGTACTTCTTCTTGGTCTCGGTGATCTCCTTGAAGTTGGCGTCCAGCGGTCGGTCGGTGATCAACTCGATATTGTTGAAGCCGATCACCTTGCTGCCCGCGTAGTCCACCGCGCCGAAGCGGGAGGAAACATTGGTAATGGGCACGCCCAACGTCTTCCAGACAGCACCGCCCCAGCCCGCGTCGAAGGCGCGCATCACCTGCTCACCACAGTTGGCGGGCGGCGCGGAGGCCAGCCAGAAAGGATTGGGACTCTTGATTCCACAAAAATCGATCGACAAATCTGCCATAACGCTTCTCCTCCGCGATCAAACCGACGGGCTGTAACGCCATTTACGGGGCTGCAAACCCCAGGAACGCAGCATGTCCAGGGCGGCTTCACGACCGTCCGCGGCCGCGTTGACGACTTCCTTGCCGCCGTTGATACAATCGCCGCCTGCCCACACGCCCTCTCTGCCGGTGCGCATCGTCTCGAGATCCACCACGACATGGCCGCGGTCATTGACCTCGATATCCAGCCCCAAAGCGTGGACACGCGACTCCTGGCCGACCGCCATCACGATCAGGTCGCAGGCAATTTCCGTTTCCTGGTCGGTGACCGTGGAAGCCACGCGCAGGCCCAGAACTCGATCTTCTTCCTGGTGAACCTTGACCGGCCTGGCGTTTTCCACCAGGGTGACGCCTTCCTTGCGGGCGTAGTCCATCTCGTGCTTGTAACCGCTCATTTCCGCGGCGGTGCGGCGATAGATCATGCTGACGTCTTCCACGCCCAAACCCGCCAGTTGTCTGGCGATATCGATCGCGGTATTGCCGCCACCCACGATGACGGCGGTTTTCACACCCGGCGGCAGTTGGAAACCCGCATCGTTCTTGATGGCTTCGATCAAGGCGGTGGCGCCCAACACATACGGATTGTTCTCATTGCCGAAGGACAGCAAGCGGTCGTCCCCCATGCCGATACCCACGAAGACGGCGTCGTAATCCCGCCGTAGCTGATCGGCGGTGACGTCCTTGCCGACCTCTACCTCTGTCTTCAAGTCGACACCGTGGCTCAACAGCCAGGAGACTTCGTCAAGACTGGATTCGGCGTGCAATTTGTACGGCGCCACGCCGGTGGTGTTGAGACCCCCGGGCAATTTGCCCCGCTCGAAGATGGTGGGCTTCACCCCTTCCAAAGCCAGGTATGCCGCACAAGCCAGGGATGCCGGGCCGGCGCCGATAAGCGCGACCTTTTTACCCGTGTCCGGTTTGGGCTCGAAGAGCTTGCGACCTGTTTCGGCTTCATCGAACAGAGCTTTCTCGGTGGCGTAACGCTGTAACCGGCCGATGTGGATGGGCTCGCCGTTCAGATCGTTGAAGACACAGGCGCCCGCGCACAGCACTTCCACCGGGCAGACGCGTGAACAACTGGTCCCCAGCATATTGGCCTCGAAGATGGTTCGGGCGCTTGCCTTGATATTCCCCGTGGCGATCTTGCGGATGAAGCCGGGAACATCGATGCCGGTGGGGCAGGCCGAAATACAGGGCGCATCGTAGCAGAACAGGCAGCGGTTGGCCTCGTAATATGCTTCCGATTCGGTGTACAACGGTTTGGCGTCGGGGAACTTGCTTTCCAGGCGATCGGCGCCGAGGGTTTCGTGAAACTTTGCCGTCATGGCTGCTCCTTTTTGATGAAAGGGCGGTTTGGGGTTGATGGTTCGTGTTTACTTGTTCCGCGAGATAGGTTGATGGTTCTGTTTTTAGGAAGAGAGGACACAGAGGTCACGGAGGGGGTCATATTTATTCCAGGTCATTTGTCCGTTCGTTTGCGTTTTTGGTGGGGTTACTCATGATTTATGTCTGAGGTTTTTGATTTTCTCTGTGCCCTCTGTGTCCTCTCTTCCTTTTTCTTCTTTTTAAGTCTTCCGAGTTTCATTCCTCAAATCGCAACTCTTCGAAGGCCGTCTTTCAATCTTTCCTGACCGAAGTTGATGACAAGGCCCCGGGTTAATCCGGATGCTCGGAGATAGGTTAGCGTTTGAGATACGAATATGTCTTTCATCCGTTCCACAGCCTTAACTTCAACCACGACAAATTTATCCACGATAAGATCGATTCGTTGGCCGGTAATGGAACAGCCTTTGTAACGGATTGCTACCGGAACCTGGACTTCGGTTTGAACTCCTCTCAAGGCTAATTCATGGACCAGGGCCTCCTCGTAAACCTTTTCCAACAGGCCCGGGCCAAAATGGCGATGCACCTCAATAGCTGCACCGATGATCCTTTCGGTCAATCGATCTTGTACATTTTCGTGGTGAATCTCGGTCATGGTCCTCTCTTACTGAGTCATGGCTTGCAGGGCTCCGGCCATGGCGGCCAGGCCTTCTTCTATTTCTTCGCGGGTGCTGTTGAGCATGGGGGCGATACGCGCCACGTTGCCGTAGAGGCCGCCTCTGCCGACCAGCAGGCCGCGTTTGCGGGTTTCTTCCAGGAATGCCTGCGTCGCTTGCGGGTTCGGCGTGCGGTCGCCCGCCGTTTCGTCGACCACAAATTCGACGGCCTGCATCAGGCCCATGCCGCGTACGTCACCTATGACGGCCGGATGGGCTCGTTGCAGCTTTTCCAGGCCCTCGCGAAGCTGGGCGCCCAACTCCCTGGCGTTACGCGGTACGTCTTCTTTTTCGACAATGTCGATCACCGCGTTGGCCGATTCGCAGGAAACCGGATTGCCGCCGAAGGTAGACAGCGAGTTCTTGGTCAGGGTGTCGGCAATATCGGAGGTTGCTACCAAAGCGCCCAGCGGCAGGCCGTTGGCGATGCCCTTTGCCATGGTCATCATGTCGGGTTCCACGCCGTATTGCTCGATGCCCCACATGGTCCCAGTGCGACCGAAGCCGGTTTGAACCTCGTCGGAAATGAAGACGCCGCCGTGTTTACGGATGATCTCCGCCGCGATTTCAAAGTACTCGCGCGGTGGAGTGATGAAGCCCCCCACGCCTTGGATGGGTTCGGCCAACATACCGGCCACGCGACCCGTGGTCGTGGTGGCGATCAGTTCGTCCAGGTCCCTGGCGCAAGCCACACCGCAGCCCGGGTAGGTTTGCTTCAGGGGACAGCGGTAGCAGTAGGGCGCAAGCCCGTGTTTGACCGCCGCGATCTGGGTGGGAATGACGCGCCAGGAGCCGTGGGCGGTCAGGGTCTGCCCCAGGGTAGAGCGACCCGAGTAGCCGTGACGCAAAGCGATCAGTTCCTGGTTACCCGTGTAGGTTTGCGCCATCATGACCGCGGTTTCATCGGCCTCGGAACCGGAGGCGGTAAAGAAACACTTGTCCAGTTTACCGGGGGTGATGCGCGCCAGTTTCTCGGCCAGTTCAACGATCGGCACGTTGGGGTAGAGGGTCGAGAGATGTGTGAGGCGGCCCATCTGGGCGGTGACGCGGCGGGTGACTTCCGGATTGGCGTGACCCACCGATACGGTGAGGATGCCGCCGAAGAAGTCCAGGTAGCGTTTGCCTTCCAGGTCGAAGACGTAAGCGCCGTCGCCGTGATCGGCAACCAGTGGGTTCTCGTAGTAATTCTTGACGGCGGGGAACAGGTGCTTGTGGTGTTTTTCCAGAACGTACCGAGTACCGACCGTTTGATTTTCTTGTGCCATTTCTTCTCCTTAGGGGGCGACCAGGTCCTCGTAGGCTTCCGGCCGGCGGTCGCGGAAGAACTGCCAGGTGCTTCTGACCTCGTCGATCATGTCCAGATCGAACTCGGTAACCAGCAGTTCGTCCTTATCCTCAGAAGCCTGGGCGAAGATTTGCCCGCGCGGATCCACGAAGTAGCTGGTGCCGTAGAAGCGACCCAGGTTCCAGGGCTTCTCCTCGCCCACGCGATTGATGCAGCCCATGAAATAACCGTTGGCCGCCGCGTGCGCGGGTTGCTCCAGTTTCCACAGGTATTGCGACAGACCCGCAACCGTGGCGGACGGATTGTAAACGATTTGGGCGCCGTTCAAACCCAGGGCGCGGGCGCCTTCCGGGAAGTGCCGGTCGTAGCAGATATACACGCCGATGGTTGCATAGGCGGTCTCGAAAACGGGATAACCCAGGTTGCCGGGCCTGAAGAAGAACTTTTCCCAGAAACCCGAGGTGTGGGGGATGTGGGTCTTGCGGTACTTGCCCAAATAGGAACCGTCGGCGTCGATAACAGCGGCGGTGTTGTACAACATACCCGCTTGTTCTTTCTCGTAGACGGGCACGATGATGACCATGCTGAATTTTTTGGCGTATTCCTGCATCAACTCCACGGTGGGACCGGGAACGCTTTCGGCCGAGGCATACCAGGCAATGTCCTGGCCGGGGCAGAAATAGGGCGTGTTGAAGATCTCTTGTAAGCAGAGAATCTGCACGCCCTGCTTGCCCGCGTCCTCGATGAAGGGGACGTGCTTGTCCAGCATGGCTTTTTTGATCTCATCGATGCTGCCCTCGCCCTCGGTCATGGGCAGGCTCATTTGAATAAGGCCGGATTTTACCTTTCTAGGCATGGGTGTCTCCTTCTATGGTTTGATTCCCGAATAGTAGCCCCGCTTGAGGAAGCGGCCGTCGCCTTTCCTGCCCACGTATTCCGTGTCCTGAACGATAACCTTGCCGCGCGAGATCACGGTTTCGGAAAAGCCCTGAACCTCGGTGCCCTCGTAGGTGTTGTAGTCCACCCGCATGTGGTGCGTGCAGGGGTTGTCGATGCTGATGGTTTCCTTGCGATTAGGATCGAAGATCACGATATCGGCATCGGAACCCACGGCAATCGTACCCTTCCGCGGGAACATGCCGAACATCTTGGCCGCGGCGGTCGAAGTCAACTCCACGAAGCGGTTGAGCGTAATGCGGCCGCCCACCACGCCGCCGTTGTAGACCAGGCTCATGCGGTTCTCCACCCCGGGCGCGCCGTTGGGGATCTTGGAGAAATCGTTCAGGCCCAGTTCCTTTTGCTCCTTGAAGCAGAAGGGGCAGTGATCGGTGGAGATGGATTGCAGGTCGCCGAATTGCAGGCCGCGCCACAGGTGATCCTGGTTCCACTTCTCGCGCAGGGCAGGCGTCATCACGTACTTGGCGCCCTCGAAGCCTTCCTGCTCGTAATAGCTGTGATCCAAGAACAGGTATTGCGGGCAGGTCTCCGCAAAAGCATGGACACCGCGGTCCCTGGCCAGGACCACCTGCTCCAACGCATCGGCGGAAGACAGGTGCACGATGTAAACCGGAACTCGGGCGACCTCGGCAATGGAGATGGCGCGATGGACGCCCTCGGCCTCCATGCGGGTGGGTCGGGTAAGCGCGTGGTACTTGGGCGCGGTTTTGCCCTCGGCGCGGGCGCGCTTGATGATTTCGTCGATCACGATACCGTTCTCCGCGTGCATGCAGATCACGGTGCCGTCCTCGCCCGCCTTGCGCATGGCGCGGTACAAGGTGCCGTCGTCCACGTAGAGCACGCCGGGATAGGCCATGAACAGCTTGTAGGAGGTGACGCCCTCCTCGGCCAGTTTCTTCATTTCCCATAGGCGGTCGTCTTCCATATCGGTGATGATCATGTGAAAGCCGTAGTCGATTGCGGTCTTGCCGTCGGCCTTGGCGTGCCAGGTCTCCAAGCCGGCCAGGGTCGATTCGCCCTTGGTCTGAATGGCGAAATCGATGAGGGTAGTGGTGCCCCCGTGCGCGGCGGCCCGGGTGCCGGTCTCGAAATCGTCCGCGGAAGTGGTGCCGCCGAAGGGCATGTCCAAATGGGTGTGGGGGTCGATGCCGCCGGGGATGACCAACTTGCCGGCCGCGTCGATCACGGTGTCGGCCTGCATGGGCATGTCGCGGCCGATGGCCTTGATGATTTCGCCCTCGGTGTAGATGTCGGCGTGGTAGTCGTCCACGGCGGTAACAATGCGTCCGTTCTTGATCAGTATTGACATAATGGTCCTCCTTGCATCAGCCGGTTACGGGTTCGACCTTGTCCTCA